>JALVQM010000405.1 GCA_027025615.1 Desulfobacteraceae bacterium
GCATTCTTCAGTTTAGACACTGTCAAATCTTCCCCGGAGGGCATCAGTGGTAGTCTCTCCTCCCCGACCGTAATTGGTGACAAAAAAATTGTATCCGTTGTCGGTCAACAAATTCTGCAGCTTGTTTTCATAGCCGTTTCCGGTTATCCAGCCGCAACTTCCGGACAGGACATCACACCCTTCAGTTAGACTATCGCCAAATGCAATGATAACTCTGGTTTCACAGAACGCCGCCCCTGGAAACAGGATCAGCAGAAATAAACTCAAGCAAAGGCCTAACAAACAATTTCGTATTATATTTTTAAAAAATTTCATCTATTCAAATACAATATCTTATAAACGTGAAAATCGGACAGAACCGGCGCCCTCATTACTTTTTATAAAAAGAGTCGCTTTATAGGGCTCCGGAATACATTCAGGCAATGCAGGCAGTTTTTTCATGGTCTGCATTTTTATAATTTTTCTATTTTCTCCGGTTCCGGATCTGAGTATTTTCCACTGTCTTCCGTCCCACACCTTTGAGAGGGTAATGTATTTTCCCCGGGCATATGTTTGCCAGGAGAGTACAAGCTGGCCGGATTCATCAAGGACAAGTTCCGGATTAAGATCAGGCACCTTATTTTCATTATGGGCCATTACTGGAGCATCCCAGCCGGTTCCGTTCCAGCGGGACCAGAAAACATCGGAATAGGATTTTTTTGACCCTGTCCAGGCTATCCATGGTCTGTTATCTCCATCTACAATCACAGTAACAGCACGGTTATCGTTCATCCCGGTTTCAATGGGTTGCGGCCGAGACCAGCTTGAGTTTCGGTACATTGAAAACTGCAGAATACTCCCTTTTTTCCCACTCTCCGGCCAGACAACCCAAATTGTTCCATCATCACCGACAGCACTGACGGGCTTGAAGACAAAGTGTTTACTCTCGGAGATCTGTACCGGAATTGTCCAGTTTTTTCCATTGAGCCTACTGAAAAAAATCTGCTCACCATTACCATAGTCAGCTGACCAAGCAAGCTGTATTGTCCGTGCAGGATGGGCGGCAACTTGCTTGTCTGCGACGGCAGTCCCTGTACCTCCGAGCAAAAAAACGATAAGTAGACATACCGGAATTACAATATGATTCAAGAAAAAGGCGGACAACATATCGACCATGTGGTTCATGGAGGCAAACAGACTCATTTTCTACCTATAATTCTACGCACATAATAAGTTGGTTTATTCTGTGACTCGTGGTAGGTCCTTGCCAGCATTTCAGCAACCAACCCGATGGTAATAAACTGTACACCAACGAAAATTAAAAGAACAGCAAGAAGCAACAGAGGTCGGTCTGAGAGTGGAATGCCGTAAAATTGACGTTGAAAGGTCAGGATAATGGCAATCAACACCCCGACCGAACCTGAAAGGAAACCGATGGTGCCAAAGACATGAATCGGCCGGGTAGAGTAATTCAACAGAAATTTTACGGTAATGAGATCAAGGATAACCCGTATGGTTCTTGAGATGCCGTACTTGGAGGTTCCAAAACGTCGTGAACGGTGATTGACCTTGACCTCTGATATGGACACTCCCATGGCGCTGGCAATGGCGGGAATAAAACGATGCATTTCGCCATAAAGTTTTATGTTCTTAATCACGTCCCTACGAAAGGCCTTGAGTGTACAACCGTAGTCATGCAGCCTGATCCCGGTTGCAAAGGAAATAATTCTGTTGGCAATTTTTGAAGGGAGTTTTCGACTGAAAAATGGATCCTTACGATTATAGCGCCAACCAGTGACCATATCATAGCCTTCGTTTATCTTTTCAAGCAGCATGGGAATATCTGCCGGATCGTTCTGCAGGTCAGCATCCATGGCAATGATAATTTCCCCTTCTGCCATGTCAAAACCTGCCGTCATAGCCGCTGTCTGACCAAAATTTTTCCGCAGGGAAACCACACAGATATGCGAATCTTCAGACTGGAGCCCTTCAAGAATGTCCAGACCTCCATCATGACTGCCATCATCTATAAAGATCAATTCATATTCCAAACCTGTTTGCTGTAACGTTTCTGTCAGCTCGTTATAGAGAATAGGTATATTTTTTTCTTCGTTAAGGAGGGGAATAACAACAGAAACGTCCAATGTTTTTACCTCAAACAACTCTTTTTTCAATCCAGTTGATACAGATAATAATAGGTTGGAGAAACTCCAAACTTCTGAACCATTGGATCCTCATATTTAGGCGTTTTTATTTTTAAAGTATAGCCATATTTTTCAACCAGGGCTGAAAAATCTTCTCCACTATTTAAGGCAAGTTTCTCTCCCCCGTGATCGGACGAATTGGGGACAATAAACAGATAGCTGACCTTGGCGGCAGCCAGAAGGGCAAGCCACCAATCTATGGCCTCAAGACTGCATTCTGAGAAACTGTGAATATTGACGGCAAGATCAATGTTCAATTTCCGGATATGCTGTTCAATTTCATCAAGAGGTACAACCTTGACCAGATCTTCAAGGTTACGAAACTTAATGTGGTATTCGGAAAGGAAGGTCGATTCTGGAACGGCATCGGTGCAGAAATAGGTCAAAAGATTGGAGAGCGTATTCGCCGTTCGGTGGGCCAGCCGACCATAGCCGGCTCCTATATCCAGGATATTCAGATTTTCCAGTTGAGAAATTTTCAGATTTTTTTCAAGAAAGTTGAGTTCTACGGTCGAGTCAAGGAGATCTCTACTAAAAGTTTTAGAGGCAATATGGTAGGTATGTACGCCAAACAGGCCATCTTCATTGTTTTTTCGCAAAACGCCCAAAGTATCAATGGACTGAGCATAATAGGCAGTTAAACAATAATTTATTTCATCGCAGTTAGGGTCCTTCGTTTGCCAGACATAGCAGTTGTCACCCCGAAAAGACTGCAGGCTATAGGACTGCACATATGAATCGGTCCAGACAATTGGTACCGAGACCCTGGCCTGAAACTCTGCATATCGTTTCCGCAGTTCCCGAAGACGTTGGTTATCGACAACAAGATATTCAGACGCCCCGTCGGGCAGAAGCAACTCCTTTTTTTTTTACCGGTTTCCCCTGTTTGCCAGTCATAAAGTATTGATTTACTGACAATACAAAGATTAAACACTGACAACAGTGCGTTTATTTTCCGGGTAAAGACCATATCTTTCTATATAAACAATAATGACTTCGTAAAAACTTCGATCTACTGCTTCGTGTGTCCCTGGGAGATTCGCAACATGCTGACTGTATGGTTGAGTCTCGCCCCGGAGCACTACTGCTTTTGTATTTTTGTTTTTACTTAGTCATCTTTAAGCATTGTCTGGATTTTTTACGAGTTCATCAACAATGACCAAAAAACACAACAACCCTGTTTTCAAGAGACAAGATTATTTGTGGAAAATAAGCGTGGATGTAACAATAAAACTCAACAACCAGTTTATTTTACGGTTCCCCAGCAGCTTGCATTTCCGGAAGGATATTCAGTAAAATAAAGATTGCTCCTGTTCCTACCGTTACACTCGCCAGCCTTCCGGTCACAGATGGAATGGACTATGGTTCCCATCCAGCAGTCCGGCATTCCTCCCCCTATATGTTTGGCATGGGTTGAAGAGGCAAGGTAGTCCCAAGAACCGAGTTTAAATGTCTTTCCCTTGTCGGTAGACCAAACTGCAGCAACCATGGAGTTAACTCCATTACCAAATGGTGGGTAGGGGGTATAATAGGGTGTGGTTTCCCAAGACATATGGGTTGCGGTAAAATGGACATTATTTAGGTAGGCCTCCTGTCCGCCCGGCGCGGGGCTAACGACGTCGGGGTCACTGGGCCAGGAACCGGACCACTGGGTAATATCAACACTGTTAAATGGAAATTCCGTCACGTTGACAACAGTGGCGGAGGTGGAAGCTGTAAGGGTGGCAGCGGTTGCCACGGAAATGAAGCTGAAAGACAGCATTATGGCGCCGGCAGTTAGGATATGCGTTGAGATATTTTTTATCTTTTTCACGACAAACTCCTGTTTTTCAAGCTGTGATTATGCGGTTCGACTTGTTCTTACAACAGGTTGACCAAGCATTATTAGTTGGTAAAATTTGCAATAACCGTACAATCGTCAGTAACAGCACCGGTGGTGTATGCCCAACTTCCGTCTCCATTGTCTGTGGCAGGATTACCGGCAGCACAGGTCCCTGTCACATCAATCAGTGTATATCCTGTATCCGGGGTCAGGGTAAAGGATACGGTAGAGTTATAGTCTACCGTCTGTACATCGTTTGGTGCTATTTCACCGTTTCCGGTCGCTGACGGAGTTACGCTGTAGGTATTGATCGCAAAATTAGCGGTAACCGTAACATCTGAGCTCACGTTGGTATCCGTACGAGGATTGGCTGTCGAGGCATCACTCCAGTCAACAAAGTGATAGCCTGTATCAGGCGATGCCGTAACCGGTGTCCCGTCCGCACCGTAATCAACCGTCTGGGGTGTGGTGCCGGTAATTGTACCATGTTCACCTGCAATATAGCTTAACGTATAGGTGTTTATTACAAAGGTTGCGTTAACCGTACAGTCACCCGTAATGGGATTTGTGGTATAAGTGGTGCCGATCAGATTTCCGCCACAGGTCCCGGTCACCGATGCTGTCGAATATCCGGTATCCGGGGTGACTGTGAAAGTGATGGTTTCACCGTCAACGACTTTCTGAGCAGTACTCGGAGATATGGTACCATTTGCACCGGCACTGGGGGTTACCGTGTGCCTAATTTTTTTTAAAAGGAGAAGATTTACGCCCGGCGCAATATTGCCGGTTTTAGGATAGGAGCAGGTAATTTTTACCTGACCGGATGTGATTCCGGTGACAATAGTGGCCAGTCCATTCTTGTCAATACTGATAATATTTTTATTGCTGCTGATCCAGTCAACCTTTTTTGTGATATTTTCTCTGGTCCCATCGTTTTTGTAACCAAAGGCAACGAACTGTTGAACGCCTACCGATGTAAATATTCCGATATGTTCAGGATATACCTTAATCCAGTCATAATCGGCCGCAAAAGATTTATTCGACAGGGACAGAAACAGGGGTACTATCAGTGTGATGATCAAAAAATCAACAATGCTTTTTCTCTGCCATTGGTGGGGATGGAGTTTGTCCAAAATCATATCACCTCTACAAATATAAAAATATAAATGTCAACTGTAAAATTATTGTAATACCTTGATCTTTTTTGTTTGTCAAATATTTTCGGAAAATGGAAATAACCAGCCTGTTATTCCTGTTTTCCTAAGGTGCCGGTTGTTTTTTCTTGATTTTTTAAACCAAACACGACATTTCGCACAGACAGATAATGCAGGATGGTCAGACTGAAAAAACTGAGTATCGATGCAAATGCTGCCCCCATAACTCCGAACCGGGGAATAAAAAGCACATTGCAGGTCACGTTGAGCATCGCCGAAATCCAGCAGTTGCGATTATCCAGTCGGATATTTCCGGTCGCACCCAGGATGATGCCAGCTACGTAGCCCACCGGTTTTATCAGTGAAGCCGCCAGGAACAGATAAACGAGCCCGATGGAATCGTCGTATTTCCCTTTGTAAACCAGATGAATTGCGGACGGTGCCGCCACGGCAAGCACAGCCACTATCGGCATGATTCCGATATAAATGTTTTTTACGGACTGACGGAACAGGAATCTGATTTTTTCACTGTCGCCCTCACCAGACAGCACTGATGCCTTGGGCAGACAGATACGCAGCACGGAATCAAAGACCACCTGCACCGCTTCATTGGCAAATAGTGCCATACCGTAGATCCCGACTTCCTGGGGTGTACGAAAATACCCCAGCATCAGCACGTCTGCTTTCAGGATCACCAGGGAAGAAATTCCGCTCAAGATGGTGTATTTTGAATAATTAATAATTTTCCATAAAAGTTCTTTGTCCAGTAGAGGAGTGATACGAATAAAGCGCTGAAAAACAATCGCCCCGATCAGAGCAGAGCTGTCCATGGCTCCGGCAAAGACAAGTACCAGCCTTTCAGTGGAAAATTTGCCGGTAAAGAAGAAAAACACCCCCAGTAACAAGGCAAAAATAAGACAATTAAGCAATTCATAGAAAAACAGCAGCCGCATTCGTATCTGCGAAATAAGAACTTGGCCGACAAACATGTAAAAGGCTAGTGATAACAGCATAAACGGCAATAGCAGAAGCAAACTTCTTCTCTCCAGTCCGGAGTAGTAGATAATAAAATCGGAACTGAGAAGAATGACGGAAGAAACCAACAGGACATAAAGTATTTTCAGCAGGATAATTTGAAAGTTGACCAGGGGTTGCTCATGCTCACCGTCGGCGGCAAATTTGATAAATGGCAGATTGAGCGAATTCTCGGAAAATAGTCTGGAAAAGAAATAGATGGATATAAAGATATTGAAGAGGCCGAACTCGTATTTGGACAGCAGGAAACTGGCCAGAAAGACAAGTAGAAACCGGCTGCAGGCCCGACAGATCGTAGCCCCCATGGAAAAGAAATTTTCCCGATTTTTAGTCAGAATCGTTACAATTCGCATGGAGTGCCGATTGTGGAATAAAAAAGGAAAATTCTATTTTGCGCCACTTAGAAATCCTTTAACCAAACCGAAAATCGCCTTGACATTACCTCGGCGAAGTTCCCTGACAATGGTTTTCACACTGAGAAACGGCAGCAGGAGGTTGAAGCAGAGCCACTGCAACGGTGTGGAATGACGTTTGAAAAACCGGCGCATATTCTGCCCTTTCAACCGGGTATACTCAGCGGTATATCCGGAAAATCCGGTTTTTGACCCCAGATGCCAGACAACTGCCTCCGGAACAAAGAGAAAAGGATTGCGCTCAGGGTTGGCCCGCATGACCATGTCGAGGTCTTCATAACCGTAAGGGTCAAAAGAGACATCAAATCTGCCTGCCCGTTCCAGTGCTCTCCGATGCATGAGTACAGTGGTCGGTACACATTTAGGGAACTTTTCCCGGTTGTACTGTCCGGAGTCGATTTCACCATGTCCCCTGGTCTGGGTCGAACCGGTATAAAAATTAAGCATCGCTCCACCAGCACAGTCAATGAGCTTGTCGGTTCCCATCTGGTACAAAAGAGGCGAGGCGATTTCAACCAGTGGATTTTCGCAGGATTCCAGTCCTTCCACCAGCCTGCTTAGAAAATCGGGGTTGACGATAATATCATTGTCCATGAACATGATGTAGGTGAAATCCAGATGCCGGCGGGCATATTCAATTCCGGTATTTCTTCCACCGGCCGCGCCAAGATTCTTTTTATTTCGCAGCACAATAACATTGGGGAATTTCTGGTTGACTTCGGCCTCAACCCCGTCTTCCGAGCCGTTGTCAACCAGAATTATCTGTCTGTTCGGGTACGAGCATTCCCTAAAGCTGTGCAGGCAATCCAAAGTAACCTGCTTCTGGTTACAGGTCAGGATGACAATAACAACAAGAGGCGAATCCATCCTTCAGTGCCCCTTTACCAGTCGTTCAAATATTTCCAATGTCTGAATCGCGCATTTCTCCCAGCTGAAGATTTTGGAACGTTCAAATCCCTTTGTACGCATCTCCTCTTGCAGGGCCTTATCTGCCAGCACTTTGTTTATGGCTCCAGCAATGGCGTTACTGTCCAGGGGGTCAACCGCCACGGCCACCCCATGGGTCAGCTCTTCCAGGCCGGTCCCGATAGAGGTGACAATAGGACAGCCACAGGCCATGGCCTCGGTAGTGGGGATGGGAAAGGCCTCTATAATCGTGGTGTAAAGGTATAGGCTGGCAAGACTGTAGAAAGCCGGCAGAACTTCCTGTGGTACCAGACCGGTGAAAATAATATCCTCTTCTATCCCCATGGCCTTCAGGTCATATTTTTTACCATAGAGATCACAGTCCCTGCCGACGACAACAAATTTTTCTTGCCCACCCATCTTTTTATATAAGGAAAAAGCCTCGGCCATACCTTTGAAATTCTTGCGCGTATTCCTGGCCCCGTGGTCGTAGCGGATAACAGTCAGGATGAATTTTTTCGGCAGCTTATATGTGGTTCGCACCGTATCAAGGGTATGTTCATCAGTGATTCGTTTAAAAATTTTATTGGGCCCGAAGTAGATGGTCTTGATCTTGTCTTTGCACCAGGGAAAAGCCTGAATGAAGCCATTAGTTGAGTAATTAGAGACCGAGCTGATGGCGCTGGCCTTTCGAAGATAGAGAGGCATCACCTTTTTTATATAAAAATTATCTATGGTAGTGTACTCCTCATCATAGGGAGGGATAAACCAGTCGGCCCCGTGTACAACCATCATGGTTTTACGGCGGGTAAACAGGGGTACTGTGAATTTTGGATTAAAGATCAGATCAACCTGCTCTTTGCGCGCAGCCCATGGAATTTTCCATTGATCCCAGACGGCCTTGTTCTTCCCTGGCAGAAATAGTTCCCGACAGTTGGCGAATTTTTTATAACGCCCCAGGTGTTTTTTAGTTTTATAGAATAAGACATATTTGTTTTTTTGGTCGAGCTTTAGCAGCTCTCCTACGATATTACGGGCATATACCCCGATGCCGCCAGCCTCGTCGGCCGACCGCATCATAATTCCTATGCGCATTCTTCTTTTCCTTCTGCTCTGCTGCTGGTGACCCGTGCCGGAATTCCTTTTGCTATCGAATAAGACGGAATAGACTTGGTGACAACGGCAGCGGCCGCCACAACCGAACCGGTTCCAATTGTGGCTCCTCCAAGCACCGTGACTTTGCCGCCAAGCCAGACATTGTTTTCAATCTCTACTCCGCCGTCCTTTTTAATCCCCTGCATCCGGGTGGGGATATCAAGATTTCCGATATGATAGTTGCCGCCTGCGATCACAAAACACATCTGGCCGATAATCCCGTCCGCACCAATTGTCACCGGACAGTTGTTGGTCGATTGAAGAATTGTTCCCGTATTCACCCCGGTTGCCTCTCCAATGGAGATTGAGCCGTTTTTGCACGAGAGTACCACGTTGTTAGAGAGAATGACATTTCTGCCTAGAACAATCGCTCTGTTTGTCTCCGGATTTCTTCCGTCAAGGATACAGCCCTCACTGATCACCACCGAATCACCCAGATGAATTCGCCGGGGATGCCTGAGTACGATCCCCCGACCAAAGGCGACTTTTCTACCGCAAGAGCCAAAAAGACGGGGCCAGAAAACCTGCCGCAGTAGCATACCAAGCGCCCCCGGCACAACACCAAGCCACCCACAGAGCTCAAAGTAGAGGAGAAAGAGAAAGGAACGGTTGCCGACAATAACATCCTGGTATTTGGTCAGGATCGATCCTTTACCGGTAATAGCCTTAAGTGTTTTTTTTGCAACCATTCTATTTCTGATTATGTACAAAGATCAGCCTTTTTCAAAGGATAATGAGCTTTGTGGATAGCCTGCAACCACCGGTTTTACCAGATGTTACTGACTTTGCCCTCATATTGTTTTCAAGTTTTGCCGCAGATCGATTGTGAATTAACGGGTTAGCAGGTTGTCTTGTTGTTTTACACGTGCAACATAATTGTCGTATGTGTTGACAAAGGAGAGTTTATTCACCTGTCAGCCCCATTGAGTGCCTCTGATAACCATGAAAAATTTTACGCCTAAAGCCGTCCCTGTCAGGCTTGGATTGCGGACAAAGCCCGCCTCAGATTAGATTTTTTTACTTCGTTGCTTTGAGGAGGATGGAATTATAACGTTGTTTTTCGTCTATAAGTAACCTTCCTGTCGATACCATTCCCCGGTTCTCTTCAAGCCCTCATCAAGACCAATCTTGGGGGTATAGCCAAGATCCCGCTTGGCCTTGCTGATATCAAAGGCCCTGTTCTGCCGATACCAGTCAACACGGCGGGGGAAAATAGGCGGCTTGATCTTAAACGGTTTACAGGCTTTTTCAAAAAAATGACCTGCAATAATCAGCGGCCAGATGGGAAAGTGAGGAATCTTCACCTCAACCCCGAGTGCCTTGGCAGTTCGGCGGACAAGATCTTCAATCTCTACATACTCTTCGTCAGCAATAAGATAGGCCTCTCCATTGCCCTTGTTTTCGTCCATGGCAAGGATATGGGCATCAATCAGGCTGTCGATATAGAGGGGATGATAATAGGTTTTTCCGCTGCCGAACATTGGAAATATTCCATCGTTCACCCGTTTGAAAATCATGAAAAACCGTTCCGGGTCCCCAGGGCCGTAGATAGCGGCCGGTCGGATAATGGTGGCCTTCAAACCTTTTTTCACATAATCAAGGACAATGGGTTCGGCCTCGTACTTGGTCTGCTGATAATAATCGGCGGCATTAATGGGCGCGGTTTCAGAGGCCGGCGGATGTTCCACGTTGCCATGTACCCCGCAGGTGGAGCAGTAGATAAACTTCTTCACT
>JALVQM010000406.1:0-497 GCA_027025615.1 Desulfobacteraceae bacterium
ATTTTGAGGTATTTGCCAAATCACTGGTAGAGCTTACTCAATGCGAGTGAATACCCCACCGACTGTAGCCATTGGCGTATTCATTTTTTGAACGACTAAACCCAGTCCACAAATGAAGCAGACACAATATTATGATGACGAAGTATGAAGAAGTTCAACTGCACCTGAAGTCAAACCAATACACATGGCTTGTCACAGGTGTCGCCGGTTTTATCGGTTCGAATCTTCTTGAAAAACTTTTGAGGCTAAACCAGAAAGTCATTGGGCTTGATAATTTCGAGACGGGCTATCAGTGCAATATTGATCAAGCGATAGAAGATGCAGCTGCAGGCATGGATATTCAAGCTCAACAATTGGCAAATAGTGAAGGAATGATTGGTTCTATGAATAAGAACCATAGGTATAACCTTATACCACTGTGTAAAAAACACCACCAAATGGTACATGATGGCAAAGTACATATATCAGGATTTGTTATGACATCCAAGGGGTTGAAA
>JALVQM010000406.1:507-3483 GCA_027025615.1 Desulfobacteraceae bacterium
CGACTATGTGTTGCACCAGGCGGCGCTAGGTTCTGTACCAAGATCAATTGAGGATCCAATACGCACTAACAAAGCCAATATTGATGGCTATCTGAATATGCTGGTTGCAGCTAAAGATGCAAAGGTAAGGCGGTTCGTTTATGCGGCATCTAGCTCGACATATGGCGATCACCCGGATCTACCAAAAATAGAAGAAAAAATTGGCAATCCTCTTAGCCCCTATGCAGTTACCAAAGTGGTTAACGAACTTTATGCCAGTGTGTTTGCGAAAACCTATGGCTTTCAAACGATAGGCCTACGCTATTTCAATATCTTCGGAAAAAGGCAAGACCCTAATGGGGCTTATGCAGCGGTTATTCCAAAATGGGTGGCCAGCATCCTGAGTGGAGAGGAGGTATTTATTAATGGTGATGGCGAAACCAGTCGCGATTTCTGTTACATCGATAATACAGTGCAAATGAACCTGCTTGCTGCAATGGCCGATAAGAATGATGCAGTTGATCAAGTCTACAATGTGGCACTTAATGATCGAACGAGCCTGAATCAACTTTATAAGATGATAGAAGAAAAGTTAATTCAAAGAGTAAGGAATCTAACGAACAAAGAACCAGTCTATAGAGATTTTCGGGCAGGTGATGTGCGGCATTCACAGGCAGATATCAGCAAAGCACAGCAACTATTAGGATACCAACCCAGCCATAAAATTGATGAGGGTCTAGATGAGGCAATGGACTGGTATGTTAAGACTATAAGCTGAGCCTGGCATCAATATCAGTATTCTAGCGATGAAAAATGAAGATGGTATGAAGGTCGAAATAAAGCGTGACAAGCTTTGTCACATTTTATTTGCAGATAACTACATTGTATGTTGAAAAAGAGACTCGCTCGTTGGGTTGCATGGCGAGATGTTTCGACTAATCGTCGAATATTTTCTGCAATGTTGGTTGTAGTGGTTATGTTTGTGGCAGCCAAGCTGGCTGTTGCAGCCAAGGAACTCGTAGTTGCTGGCTATTTTGGGACTGGTGAGGTTGTAGATGCATTCTTGATCGCCTTTCTGTTGCCACTGTTTTTCATCAATGTATTAGCAGACTCCTTTAGTGCGGCAATGATGCCTACCTATATTCATACAAGAGATAGTGCAGGCTTACTTGCCGCCAACCAGTTATTCTCGTCTATATTGATGATAGGCGCCTTATTCCTGGTCATCGCCACTATCGGTATTGGTTTGCTTGCGCCTGTCTTGTTGCCCTTGCTTGGGTCAGGCTTTGATAAAGCGAACCTAGCTCTCTCGCTGTCACTATTTTATTGGTTACTACCAGTGTTACTACTTACGGGCATAGCCCGCTTGTACTCAATGGCCATGAACGCAAGTGAACGGTTTGCTGCGGTTGCATTGTTACCTGCAGTTACACCGGTTTGTGCTGTTATTTTTCTAGTATCAATGGCGGATAAATGGGGTATTCATGCATTGGCTGCAGGTACATTGCTTGGCTCACTTGCTGAGCTTGCTATTCTGGCAATGCTGGCCAAGAAGCGAGATATTCCATTGCTGCCGAGGTGGTACGGGATGTCCGAGGAGCTTGGTGCTGTCGTAGGGCAATATGGGCCGGTCGTAGCGAGCGCGCTATTAATGAGTGGAACTGTGTTAGTCGATCAAACGATGGCCGCGATGTTGGCGCCTGGCAGTTTGGCAGCGCTTAATTATGCCAATAAGGTAATAGCTGTAATCATGGGGGTTGGTGCAATGGCGATAGGTACGGTTATATTGCCGTATTTCTCGCGCATGATATCTGTAAATGACTGGGATGGCGTGAAGAATACATTTAATACTTATGCCAGGCTTATTTTGATTGTAAGCATACC
The DNA here is from genome assembly GCA_027025615.1 of Desulfobacteraceae bacterium. Lineage (GTDB taxonomy): Bacteria > Desulfobacterota > Desulfobacteria > Desulfobacterales > Desulfosarcinaceae > JALVQM01. The sequence continues at coordinate 2,371 of JALVQM010000406.1, forward strand.
GCTTAGTGCTGTGTTGTTTCTGCTTGCAGAACCAATCGTTAAAATATTATTTGAGCGAGGCGAATTCAGCGTAGAAGATACTCAGCTTGTCGGGCAGGTTCTTTCATTCTATGCCTTGCAGATTCCATTTTATGTATTAGGCATACTGTCTGTCCGCCTTATTTCCTCAATAAAAGAGAACCAGATTCTGATGTGGGGCACAGCCATAAGTTTGGTGCTGAATATTTGCTTGAATTATATATTTATGAGCTGGATTGGGGTCGCTGGTATTGCTCTCTCTACAGCATGTGTGTATGCAGTGTCGCTGTTATATTTGTCACTAATGCTGTCGAAGAAGATGCAGCTACTGAAGCAATACGACAGCAACTAATGAAGTGAGATTTCCTTGTGCCAAGTAATCCTCTGACAACAAACGGGATGACTATGTATTTATGCCACTTGATAAGTGAGTATCATGCAACATGATGAAAGACATATGAATAGCTATGTTATGGATCAATTGGCGCTTTACTCATGAAGGTCTTGTTTTTCATAGGCAGCCTGGCTACTGGTGGGGCTGAACGCCAATTGACGATATTGGCAAGAGGGCTGTCAAGGAGGGGTCACGAGGTTCGAGTGTTGACCCTATTCCCGGGTGGTAAGTTTTTTGATGAATTGGAGAGCCTCCCGAAAATCGAAGTTCGTTCGCTTTGGTCTGCCAAGGGACGAACCAAGCTCGTCCGCGTGCTGCAGGTTATGGCTTCACCATTTGTTTTGCGCAGACATCTTGTCGGTGAACCTTGTGTCTACAGCATGCTGGAGGTGACAAATTTTATCGCGTGGATGGCAACAAGATATATGAGAGATACAAGATTGATATGGGGAGTTCGCTCATCAAATATGCAAGGCCATTGGAAAATGGCGCTATTTGACAAGCTATGTGCACATGTTTCGCCTGGTATTGATATGCTGATCGCGAATTCAAATGCTGGCTTGGAAGCGCTACTTGATCGTGGGTACGCACCACCTGAACATACTGTGATTCCTAATGGCATTGATACGAACAAGTTTAAACATAATCCGGAAATGCGTGCTGAAATGAGAAATGCGCTGGGTGTTTCTGCCAGTCAGTAT
>JALVQM010000407.1 GCA_027025615.1 Desulfobacteraceae bacterium
AAATCAAGGCGGTTGAAGCCGATCCCAAGATAACGGTCAAGACCGGAACGGTGGTAGCCCGCCTGGCAGGCCAGCCCGGTGATTTCACCGTGACCTTCAAAAAGCCGGGCGAAAAGATCGAATTCGATGTGCCCTATCCTTTGCCCGAAGAGATGAAATACGACGAAAACGGCAAGGAGCTGGATGCTGAAAAACAGCACGAACTTTACCTTGAATACAACAAAGGCCGCCAGGATATCCTGGCTATCGATCCCAACGGTGAAAAGTTTGGAGCCGTAATATTGGCAGCCGGATGGCGCCCTGCCGAGCTGGAAGGTGAAAAATACGCTCACCTTGGCTTTGGCGAAATCCCAGACGTAGTCACAAATACCCAGTTTGAAGAGATTGCCAGGCAGGGTAAAATCCTGCGTCCGTCAGACGGCAAGGAAGCAAAATCGGTTGTTTTTGTCCAGAGCCCTGACAAGGATGAAGACGACAGCGATTTTGAATACGCAGGCTCTGTAACAAGCATGGTTGCGCTGAAACAGGCCAAGTACGTCCGCCAGGATTATGACGACGGCAAGGCCTATATTTTTTATCAGCATATGCGTACCCCGGGTCTGAGCGAATACTTTTACAAGAGCCTCCAGCAGGATCCGGGAATCTTCATGGCCAAAGGGCAAGTGGTATCGGTTTCCCGTAACGGCGACGGGTTGGTGGTTGAAGCCACCAATACCCTGCTGGGCGAAAAGGTAAAGGTCAAGGCCGACATGGTGGTCCTGGCCGCCGGCATGGTACCGGTAACCGTTGACGACCCGGTGGTTAACATGGCCTACCGTCAAGGACCGGCTTTCCGCGACATCGATCTTTTCAACGGTTATGTTGATTCCAACTTCATTTGTTTTCCTTATGAAACTCAACGCACCGGAATCTATGCCGCCGGAGCGGTGCGCCGCTCCATGACCATCGAGGAATGCCTGGAAGATGCCACCGGCGCAGCCCTCAAGGCCATTCAATGCCTTGAATCGGCCAACAGGGGGGTATCGGTCCATCCACGGTCCGGGGATATGACCTTTCCTGACTTTTTCTTTCAAAGATGTACCCAGTGCAAGCGCTGCACCGTGGAATGTCCTTTTGGAGCCCTTGATGATGACGAGCGTGGAACACCCAAACCCAACCCCACCCGTTGCCGGCGTTGTGGAACATGTATGGGTGCCTGTCCTGAGCGCATCATCGGCTTTGCCGATTACAACATCGACAGTATAGGTTCCATGGTCAAGGCGGTCGGTGTACCTTCTGAAGACGACTATACTGAACCACCCCTGCGGATTCTGGGTCTAGTCTGCGAAAACGATGCCTACCCGGCCCTTGATATTGCAGCCCTGAACAAGCTTTCGTATTCAGCCGATGTAAGGCTTATTCCGGTGCGTTGTCTTGGTTCAGTCAACGTCATCTGGATCAAGGATGCTTTGTCACAGGGCATGGACGGAGTCTTTTTGTTGGGCTGCAAGCATGGCGACGATTACCAGTGCCATTTTGTGAAGGGAAGCGAACTTGCCGAAATTAGAATGAAAAAGATCGGGGATGCCTTGTCCAGCCTTGCTCTCGAAGAAGAGCGGGTGACCATGTTCCAGGTGGCCATTGATGAATATGACAAGATCCCCCAAATCATCAATGAGTTTGTGGATTCCATTGAAGAGTTGGGACCCAACCCCTTCAAGGGCTTCTAACGTCCGTATGGCCCACGTGACTGAAACAACGAGCGAGTATGATCCCTTGTCAAAAGGGCACTCGCCAAGTTAGGAGGTAGCATATGGCGGATTCATATCTTGTCGAACCTGATGTCGGATTCATCAACGAGGTCGTCAAGCTGGGGGGGCAGGACGTCAAGAAGTGCTTTCAATGCGCAACCTGTGCCGTGGCATGCCCCATATCCCCTGACACCAAGCCTTTTCCGCGCAAGGAAATGCTGGCCACATCCTGGGGACTCAAGGACCGGCTGATAGGCAATGGTGATATATGGTTGTGCCACAATTGTGGTGACTGCAGCACCCTGTGTCCCCGGGGAGCCAAACCGGGAGATGTCATTGCGGCCTTGCGGGCTTACGCGGTAAGCGAGTATGCCAAACCCAAGGCCCTTGCCAAGGCGGTCAATGATCCCAAAAAACTCCCCATCCTGCTGGCAATTCCGGCAATAATTTTTATCGTCGTAGGCCTTGTTACCGGTCTGCTCAACTTTTCGCCCGGCGGTGAAGAAATAGTCCACGCCCATTTCTTTTCAACCTGGCTGGTAGACCTGATAATGCTGCCTACGGCTGCTTTTGCCGTGGCGGTTTTTGCAAACGGCCTTAAAAATTTCATTGCCGACATGCATGCCAATGCCCTGCTGGAAGGCAAGACCGAAAAGGAAAAGATAGATCCGGCGGGTTTTATCCAGGCCCTGGTACGGGTTATTCCAACAATCCTGAAACATAACCGCTTCAACGAGTGCAGCGAAAACAAGGCCCGGGGTACGGCCCACATGATGGTTTTTTACGGGTTCCTGGGGCTGTTTATTGTAACCAACATATTTTTTGTTGTACTCTATGTATTCAAGATCCACGGCCCTTACTCTCAACTAAATCCTGTCAAATGGCTGGCCAACGTGGCCGGTGTCGCCCTGGTAATCGGCAGCTTGCTGCTGATGAAAGAAAGAGCCTCAAAGAAAGATCAGGTTTCCACTTATAAGGACTGGTTCCTGCTGGGCCTGGCGTTGAGCCTTGGCCTTACCGGACTTCTGGCTGAAACCACCCGTCTGGCGGGCATGGCAGGTCTGAGCTATTTCATCTACTTTGTGCACCTGATGTTCGTATGGAGTCTTTTTGCCTACACTCCTTTTTCCAAGCTGGCCCATTTGGTTTACCGCACGGTAGCCATGGCCTATCAGGAGTACAGCGGAAGAAAGTAAAACTCCAGCCGGAAAAAAGCCGACTGAAAACCGACAAAAGGGCAGGGATTTATTCCCTGCCCTTTTTTACCCGGATTATGCACTTCAAATGCCTTTGTCCGCCCTCGGCCTCGCATCTTCGCCAAACTCGCCAACTGCAAAATCCGGGTTATACGCTCTACGCACGGGGTATAAAAAAAGAGCGGCCGGACAATATTTCACCCGGCCGCTTTGGTTGTAAAGTGGTATCAGCAAGTGAGGCGAATTACTCGCCGGTAGCTGCCTTGTGGGTTTTTATCTCCACTTTTTCAGTCAGATTTTCGTAGTAATCACGCAGAATTTCAATTACCTCATCACGACCGAAGTGATCAGGCAGCTCGCCTCCTTCGGAAAGCAGCTTACGCAGCATGGTACCGGAAAGCAGAACCCGGTCCTCTTTGCCGTGGGGGCAGGTTCGCAGGGAAGCCATGCCGTCGCACTTGTAACAGTAGAAGGTCCAATCTATCTTCAGCGGTTTGCAAAGCAAGGCCTTGCCGGGCTCTTCCGGATACGGAATTTTATCAAAAATTGTTTGAGCTTCGAACATTCCGTAGAAATCACCTACTCCGGCATGGTCCCGGCCGATAATCATCCGTGAGCATCCGTAGTTCTGGCGGAAAGTAGCATGCAGCAATCCTTCACGCGGACCTGCATAGCGCATATCCAGCGGGTAGCCGCCCTGGACAACGTTGTCTTCCACAAAGTAGTTCTTTACCAGGGTGTCGATGCACTTTACGCGCACATCGGCCGGGATATCGCCCGGTTTCAGGTTACCCACCAGGGAATGGATATAGGTTCCGTCGCAAACTTCGATGGCGATCTTGCACAGGTACTCGTGGGAACGGTGCATTGGGTTGCGCAACTGCAGGGCAGCCACTTCCGACCATCCGCGTTCTTCAAAGATCTTACGCGATTCAGCCGGGCGATGGTAAATTCCGGCATACTTGGTCGGATATTCACCTTCACTGAGCACCTTGACCGGACCGGCCAGGTTGAATTCCTTCTGGTTCATCACCATCTGGACACCGGGGTGATCTTCCTTGGCGATCTTCCAGAATTCTTCAGCAGTCGGGGTGCCTTCACCCATGAACACTTTTTCGCATTCCCAGCGCTTGTCGTCGGCTGTTTCTTCCCAAACCTCCGCAACTTGCATGGTAGCCATGATTTCATCACCCTCTGGATCATAAAGGGCAACTTCATCGCCTTCCTTGATCTGCTCGGCATCTTCCCTGGAAACGTCAAGGGTTACCGGGACCGGCCAGAAAGTTCCATCAGCCAGCAGGTAGTTTTCGCAGACGCCTTTCCAGTCCGCCCGGGTCATGAAACCGGTCAAGGGGCTGAAACCACCGATACCGATCATGATCAGGTCGCCTTTGACACGGGCTGAAATGGGAACCTTTTTCAGGTTCTGAGCCCTTTGAAGTTCGGCTTCCCTTTCTGCGCCTTCCAACAGGCAAACAGTCAGTCCCTTTCCACCATGGGGGGGAATCAATTGTGCCATTTGTTCCACTCCTTTCGATTCGATTTAATTTGTCTTTCTAGGATGCATCTAACTGACGCTGTACATTCGGAAAAGAAGGTCCAAGGGATTTTATCTATTCGGGATACACCGGTTTGTCAAGTTCAATTCGTGCAGGGTGCCGGGAACAAAGAAAAACCATAACATTCCAGCCAGGTACCTGAAAATGCATCCTGATATCAAAGGCACAGCGCTATCAATACAACTTCAGGTTTCAACGGAACAGGCAAACCTTGGATTATGTTTAGAATTGAAATGCTATCCCGGAACGGCTTGGCTCCAGGGCAAAGGCAAAAAAGGCCTGCAAAACGGCAGGCCATGACTTCTGGCGGAGAGAGAGGGATTCGAACCCTCGGTGCATCTTTCGACACACACTCGCTTAGCAGGCGAGCGCCTTCAGCCAGCTCGGCCATCTCTCCAAGAAAAAACTGTGGCGGAGGGAGTAGGATTCGAACCCACGGAGCTTTCGCTCAACGGTTTTCAAGACCGCCGCCTTAAACCACTCGGCCATCCCTCCCACCGGGATTTTCCCTCTACCATCATCATTATATAAGGTCAACGGTTTTGTCTGCCGGCATAACAAATAGATCCATTTCCCTGTTGTCTTTCACCCCGCCGCCGTAACTGTCAGGGCGCAACCCCGGGCCGCCGGTATGGAAACATTTCCAGGGCAACAGGCCATTGGAAACCATTTTATTTTTGCTGTACGATCCTGCCTGTTGCCGGCTGTTAAAAACCCTGTTGACAACCCCTGTTTTTGGTGCTTAGCTTCGCCGCATCTGTTGGTTTTGCCGGATAATCGACCAAGTCAAATTCATATTTTACCAATTCCGGCACTTCCCCGAACTGCCGGAGGATAATACATATTTTATTAAATTGGAGCAGGAGATAACAATGAAACAAAAATATGCCTTAATCCGGGACAACGACAACAAAACCTTGGTCATTCGGGAATACGCCGAACTGGACAAGGAAATGATGTCTTTACTTTGCGAGGAATCCTATTCTCAGCAGGAATTGGCTGAGGCCCTGACAAAAGGGACCGAGGCACTTTTAGCGGTTATTCGAACAAACAATCTGTATCCTCCGTCAATATACGCCCTGCCGATTGCCGACGCCATCAAGGAAATGTTCCAGGACGAGGAAAAGCTTTCCGCCGAGCTTGTTTTCGACGACAAGGATCTTTTCATCAAAGAGGCTGAAATCCTGGAAGAAGAAACCGAAGAAGTGGCCGAAGAAGCCGTAGATGTTGATGAACTACTGGAAGAAGATGAACTCAGCGATGATTTCGATGAAAAAACGGTTATCAACAACATCAAAACATCCATCAAGGTAGCCGATGATGAACCGGGAGACCTTGATGAAGTCCCCTGATAAATTTGTTTTATCTGCCCTGAATTGACGCCAGGGCTTCTTGCTCGCTTTCGTAAAGCGCCATAAAACGATTAAGCCCTACCATTTTCAACAGCAAAATAAAATTGATTGACAGCCCGGAGACAGCAACGCTCAAAGGCCGGCTGCTGTCTCGACCCACAAGGCGGCTGAGAACTCCTATCCCTGCGCCGTTTACCGCAGCATTGGCAGAAAAAGCCAACAAAAGATCCTTTGAGCCGGCCTGACGGGCTTTGTCCACCAGCTTTGACAGGCAAGCCTCTTGTTTGCCCGTCAAAGTACCCTCGATACGGATCAGGCTGACCTGGTTGCGTGTTTCAAAGGTCAGACGACAGGTATTGGCCATCGGGTTGGCCAGGCGCAGTTGAGCCCTTTCCAGGGCAGCCTCCAGGGCGACCCTGTCAATCGGTTTATTTATGAAGTCACTGGCGTCCAGGTTCAGGGCCTGCATCGCCAGGTCCATGTCTCCATGCCCGGTTATGACGATAACTTCTGTTTGGGGTGCCAGTTCCTTGATTTTCTTCAAAACCTCGATACCATCCATCTCGGGCATCTTCAAATCGGTGAAAACAATCTGGGGCTGATATTCCCGGACCAGTTCCAGACCCCTGGGGCCATTTTCAGCACAAACAACGTTATAACCGTATGCTGAAAGGAACAGACGGAACATGGTCAAGGTTGGCTTTTCGTCATCTATTACAAGCACTGTAATTGGGGTTGACCTGGCTCTGTCCATTGACGATCCCTATTGGTCGTTGACCAGGCTTGACCGGTTGGTGTAGGACAAAAGTATAGTCAAGCAGGGTCACCTGTTTTGATTGATGCTGATGCCACAGCCAAACTAGTGGACTCATCATAGCCGTTTCACCGACAATTGTCATCCAATTATGATCTGATATGATCTGCATCGACTGCTTATGCGTTTGGATATTGGCTTTTTTTGCAATGCTTGACCCGTAAGATCCGGTTACCAACGAAAGCTTTTGCCATGATTGGCGCTTCAGGACATACAATAGAACGCAAGCGCCTTTTTGACCTGTTGGATCAGGCCCATGTTCAGCGGGCGTTGATCACAGGCCAGGCGGCCCAGGGCAAATCTACCTTGCTGGCCTCCTGCCTGCAGTTTCACAAGCCGGAGGCCCTTTGGCTGGTCCTTAGCTCTACGGAGTCCCGATCCGGCAAAGCATTCCCGTCTTTAAGGATACAGACAGAGCTTTGTTCTCACGAAATTAACGAAAAACTGCTATCGAACAACATACTGGGCGATAGCTGGCGGAAACAGCTTGGCGCTTTTGCCGGCCGAACCCGTAAGCCGTTGTGGATAATAATTGACCGGATTGATCTTCTCGACGGAAGGCAGAACAAAAACAAATGGGAAACCCGTATTTCCAATACAGTCAACGCCCTGCCCGGCAACAGCCGTATTTTCCTGGCAGGTCGATTTGTTCCTTCCTGGCTCACCAGGGCGGTCGAGCAAGCCGTCTGCCCGGACTTGGTTATCGAAAATCACCAATTGGCCTTTGACCTGGACGAGGTAAAGCTTTTTTTTGAGCAGACCAACCAGCTGCCCCTTACAACCAGGGAAGCTGAAGACATCCTTGCCATAACCTGGGGATGGCCGGGAGCAATACGGCACGCTGCTGAATTGCTGTCGTTGATACCTGCCAGCGAGCGCCGCCGTTACATCGAAACACGCCTGGAGCCCGACCTTGTCCACAAATTGAAACCGTTTTTCGATACCCAGGTACTCAGTCCCTTGAAGTTTCGAACAAAAAAAAGGCTCTTTGATCTTGCCGTTTTTGAAATCCTTGATATACGAGTTTTGCTGGCTGCCGGGATGCCGGCGACTGAAACCGGGCTTCTCGACCAGCTCCATGCGGCCAACCTTTTTTTAAACCGCCAATACGTACCTGATAAGGGCTGGAGCTACAGATTCCATCCTTTGTTCAGGCAATACCTGCTTGATCGATTTCGCCAAATCTATGGCCGAAATGTTTTTTGCGATGCCTGCCTTAAGGCTGCCCGGGCATGCCGGCAGACAAATCGTTCTCTTGATGCCGTTGACAGCCTTCTGTATGCCGGGGAAAACGAACAGGCTGCCGGCATCATAGCCAAAAGGGGTACGGACCTGGTGGTTACCGATCAAAAGGAACGGCTCCGGCGCTGGCTAAATCGTCTGCCGGAACAATACCTGGTCAGGGATCCATGGCTCCAATGGCTGGATGCTGTCTGCCGGCCTTTGATCGACGTTCAGAACGTTCAGCGCTTTAACCGGCTGCGAACCCGTTTTGCAGAACTTGAAGATCCACGGGGTCGGCTACTGGCCACTGCCCGCCTGCTGGAAGCCGCTATTTTCGTCAGTTATGACCGGCACAAATTAATCGCCTGGATAGCTGAAGGACGCAGGCTCCTGGACCATATGAGCAAGCGGCCATACTATGCCTGGGCCAAGGCCTGGCTTTGGCTGCAAATCGGCCTGGCCCAGGTTTTCACCGCTATCGACCTCCAGCAGGGTATTAGTGCCTGCCGAAATGCCTCTTTTCTGGCTTCCCTGATTAAAAACTACAGGCTCCAGGCCATTGCCGAATCAGTCATCGGCCTGGGCCTGACCCTGACCGGGAACCTGAAAAAAGCCCGCCAGGCCCTGGAACGGGCAAGATGCCTGAACCTTCGGCCCGATACCGAACCCTATGGCCTGCTCCAGGGAATGATCAGCCTGGAATTTGCACTTCACCGGGGCGACTGGTCCCTGGCCCGCGAGTTAAAAAAAGACCTGGAAACCCGAATCGAAGACTCAGACCTGCTTTTTCTTTACCCGCCCCTGCTGGATGCCACTGCTAGGCTTAGCCTATACTGCGGCGATACCGCAGCCGCTGATCAATGGCGCCGGCACCTGTCAGACGCGGCCATTCTGGCATCCAATTATTATTACACCGCCATGGCCCACCGTATCGGGGCCCTGGCCCGGTATTACGAAGGTCGCTTTGAGCAAGCCGGCGTTTTCATCCATAATGCCATGGAAACCCTGGACACCGAGGGGCTTGAAACCCTGCCCTACTGGCAGACACGCCTTGTGGCAGGAATGATCAACCTGCGCCTGGGTCGTTTCGACCCGGCCCGCAAGCATATCGATGCTGCCGGGCATTTTTTTCAGCAGGTGGCCTGTACGCATTTTTATGCTGAGACCCGGCTTGCCTCGGCCTTGCTCTATCGCAAGCAGGGTCAGGCAGAAAAGGCTCTGCTTCAATTACATTCAGCGTGCCAGTTGCTGCAAAAGGATTCCAACCCCCATTTTACCTGTCTAGGTCCGGCCGATCTTGTAGAGCTGGGACGCTGGGCCATTGCCACCGACCGGCAATCAACCATTGACCGGGGCCATGGCTGGCTGCAAGACTATGGATCTTTAGCCGCAAAGACAGACGCCAGGCAAAAAAGGACGATCGGCAAACCGGCAACAGGGAAGCAAAAAAAACCGCAAAAAGATTGGCCACACTTGCCGGAAAGACTGAATATTTTCACCTTCGGCACCTTTGCCGTCTGCAACTCCCAGGGTCAGCCGATTGATCGCCGGGGCCTTGTCGCCGGCCGGCCTGCCCAACTTTTGAAGGCCTTGATCGTCCTGGGTGTCAGGGAAATACCTCGTGAACAGATCCTGGAGACTCTGTGGCCGGAGACCGACCCCAAGGCCGGCAACCAGGCCCTCAAAGTCACCTTGCACCGCCTGCGCAAAGCAATGGAGCCCTGCATGGAAAAAGGGCGCAATTCAGCATACATTCATTTGAGCGGCAAGCGGCTTTCTCTGGATCGCAACCTGTGCTGGATCGACAGCGAGGCCTTCCTCAAGCTGGAAAAGGAAATCCGCCGCAGCCGGGAAGCCTTGGACCAGGAACACCTGCTGGATTTGTGCCGCAGGGCCACAGCCCTCTACCAGGGACCTTTTTTGCCGGAAGAACGCTATACAACCTGGGTTGAAATAAAACGGTCGGCCCTGGCCGAAGCTTTTGTCCGTATCCAGCTTACAATGGCAGGAATCCTGGAAACCCGGGGCCAGGCCGAAGATGCCATAGAATGCTACCGGCAGATCCTGGCCTCCGATCCCCTTTCGGTGGATGCCTGCCAGGGCTTGATGAAACTTTATGCCAACCTGGGTCATTTCGGCCACCTTCGGGATGTCTATCTTACTCATTGCCGCATCCTGGCCGACCAGATCGGCGAAGAACCGGACAGGGAAACCAGGCAGCTTTATTTATCTTTAAGACACCACAGGTAACCCCCCTTGTAACCTTCCTGTAACCTCACCGGTGGTAGGATGACTTCTGTGCTGAACTGTTTTCCCAGATAGGCATCGTTTCTCAGTTAACCCTTAACTTCAACTTCATGCAACCAAAGGAGGGCCGTATGCGGGTCAATCGCAGGCAGTTCTTGCAGCTGGGCGGTGCCGCCGCCATTGGCATTTCAGTATGCCGGCTCGGCTTTGATCTGAAGC
>JALVQM010000408.1 GCA_027025615.1 Desulfobacteraceae bacterium
AAGCCCAGGTCGGCATAGGCGGTGGCGATTACCTTGATACCCCGGTCATGACCGTCCTGGCCCATTTTGGTCAGCAGAATTCGTGGACGCCGGCCGTGACGGGAAGCAAAATCCGCGGTCCGCTTGCGAATGGCCTCGATAATCTCCTTGTCGGTGTACTCGGAAGCGTAGATCCCGGAAATACACTGGGTGGTAGCCACAAAACGACCAAAAACCTTTTCCATGGCGTCTGACACCTCGCCTACGGTTGCCCGGGCCCGTATGGCTTCAATGCAAACCGCCAGCAGGTTTTCACCGCTTTCAGCGGCCCTGGTCACCGCCTCCAGTGCCTGTTTCAGCGCCCGGTTGTCCCGGGTTGCCCGGATCTTTTTCAACCTTGCAATCTGTTCATCGCGAACCGCGTCCGGCACCTCCAGGACTTCAACCGGTGGTTCTTCTTCGATGCGGTACTTGTTTACCCCCACGATTACATCCAGCCCCTGATCTATTCTGGCCTGGCGCCGGGCGGCTGACTCCTCGATACGCATCTTGGGCATTCCGCCTTCTATGGCCTTGGCCATGCCTCCCAGTTCTTCAACCTCCTGGATTATCTTGCGGGCCTCTTTAATTATGCCGTCGGTCAGAGCTTCAACGTAATAAGAGCCGCCCAGGGGATCGATAACATGGCAGACCTGTGATTCTTCCTGGATTATGAGTTGGGTATTACGGGCAATACGGGCTGAAAAATCAGTTGGCAAACCCACGGCCTCATCAAAGGAATTGGTATGCAGAGACTGGGTTCCCCCCAGGACTGCAGCCAAAGCCTCCAGGGTCGTACGGATTATGTTGTTGTATGGATCCTGCTCGGTCAGGGACCATCCCGAAGTCTGGACATGGGTCCGCAACATGGTGGATTTGGGGTTTTGGGGATTGAACTGGCTTATCAGCTCATGCCACAGAAAACGAGCCGCCCGCAACATGGCAACCTCCATGAAAAAGTTCATCCCTACCCCAAAGAAAAAGCTCAGCCGGGGAGCAAAATCGTCGATCTTCAGGCCTGCCCTAAGAGCAGCGCGGACGTACTCCAATCCGTCGGCCAATGTAAAGGCGCATTGAAGAACCGAGTTTGCACCGGCTTCCATCATGTGGTAACCGCTGATACTGACGGTGTTGAACTTGGGCATGTGGGTGGAACAATAAGCTATGATGTCCGAAACAATCCGCATGGAGGGCTCGGGCGGATAAATATAAGTATTCCGGGTCAGGTATTCTTTGAGAATATCGTTCTGGATTGTACCGCGCAACTGCTCCTGTTTTACCCCTTGTTCTTCTGCAGCTACTATATAACCGGCCATGATGGGCAGCACGGCACCATTCATGGTCATGGAAACCGACATCTGGTCCAGTGGTATCTGGTCGAAGAGAATTTTCATATCTTCCACTGAATCCACGGCCACACCTGCCTTGCCCACATCTCCCACAACTCTTGGATGATCTGAATCGTAGCCCCGGTGGGTGGCAAGATCGAAGGCTACCGACAGCCCCTTCTGCCCGGCGGCCAGGTTACGCCTGTAGAAGGCATTGGATTCGCGCGCAGTTGAAAACCCCGCATACTGCCGAATGGTCCAGGGACGGCCGGCATACATGGTAGCCATGGGACCGCGAACGTAGGGCGGAAAACCCGGAAGGGTGTTGACATGTTCCATGGCTTCCAGGTCTTCTGCGGTATAAAGCGGTTTTACGGTGATGCCCTCCGGGGTATTCCAAATCAGGTCTTCCAGGGGCCGACCTCTGAGCTGCTTGGTGGCAAGCTCGCGCCATTGTTGCAATTTGGGATGTTCTGTCATCATTTACTCCTTTTGAAAAACTTTTAATTTTAAGGTATCACCGTTTATCTTCAGCATGCTCCGGGTTGGCTATGGCCCGCCAGACCATGTCAAAAAGCACATTGGACTGGGCCGCCAGGCTACCGGGCCGGCCGCGGCAAATCCACATAACAAAAGATCTTTGCACCAGTCCAAGCATGAAATCCAACAGGATTCCCGCCCGTACCTGGTCGTTGAGAACACCGGCCTGCTGACCTTTCTTCAGGACGTCCAGGTACATGTTGATCATTTTTTTCTGCTGGAAAGTCTTGTCAGCCATCCAGGTTTTCATGGGCAGGGTCATGAAGAGAATCCGGCCAAGGCCGGGATTACGCTCATAGTAATCAAGCTGCAGCCAGAGCACTTTGCGCATCTTCTCTTTCAGATCCTCAATGCCCTGAAGATGGTCCATGATTCTTTCGGTCAGTTTGCCAAGCCAGATGTCCACAAAGGCAAATACCAACTGCTCCTTGCTGCCGTAATGCTTGTAAATGGTACTAAAACTGACCCCGGCCCGCCTGGCCACGTCACGTATGTTTGCCTTGTGAAAATCTGAGCTGGAAAAGATTTCGAGGACCGCTTTTTCCAGTCGGTGGTGAACTTCTGGTTTCAGATCAAAAGCCATGGTATTGATGATGTCCTGTTGCCGATGCTAAACCGGCGACAATTTCGTTACCGTATTTGCTATAGCGTTAGGTTTATGATTTCTTGACGTTACACGATTAATTACCCGGCTATATCTTGCATAGAGTAACATTGTTACCTGTAAGGTATGCATCCTAATGAGGATGAATTGGAATTGTCAAGTCTTTTCATTGGCCGGGTAAACAATAACAGCGTTCTATTTGTGCAATCGGATATTGAACTCATGCCCGGCGCAGCCGCTGGCAACCTGGATTCAAAAAGCGACTTCAATTGAGATGTGCTTTTGCGCCCGCACAGCACCAACACCATTGGTGTATAATGGTTGCTGTCGCTATGGAGCGCTCCTCGGGAAAAAGTGGAATGGGTTTATCTTTCGCACAGTTCTACCAGCACCCCTCCGGTGGCTCTGGGATGGATAAAGGCGATCTTGGCCCCGCCGGCACCCCTGCGTGGTTTTTCATCTATGAGGCGCACTCCCCTGGACTTCAGCTCTGCAAGAGCCTCCTCGATATTTTCAACCCGGAAAGCCACGTGCTGGATGCCCTGTCCTCTTTTTTCGATGTACTTTGCCACCGGCCCGTCAGGGCTGGTTGAGGCCAGCAGTTCAACCTCGCTTTCTCCTACCGGGAAAAAGGCCGTGGTCACCTTCTGCTCCTGAACTGTTTCTGTGCCTTCAAAATCCAGGCCAAGGATATCAGACCAGAATTTTCTGCTTTCGTCGATATTGTTTACTGCAATTCCCAGGTGATCGATTTTTAAAACCTTCATTTACTCCTCCATAATTTAACTGTTGACCGGCACCGCCGACGAGTGATGCTCGATGATTTTCCATTGCCCGTTACCATCCCTGCGATAAACAAAAGTATACCTGGCCGGAATGCTCAGCATCTTGCCGTCTTTGGTATGAAAAAATGTATAATATCCTGAATTCAAGGCAATTTCACCATAAACTCGTACCATCGGCTTGTAATAAATAGCGTTCAGGTTCTCCATGGTCATGAAATGCTCGAAGTAGTCTTTGACCCCGGCAGGATTGGTTCTGATAAACGGCGAAACTGTTCCCCAGAAAACCGCATCTTCGGCATATAACCCGGCTACCGTTTCCGGGTCGGCAGTGGTAACAGCATCGATCCATTGGTCCATGGCTGCCAGGACTGATTTCTGTTGAGCGTCGAACTGTTGCAGGGCCCCTTTTTGATCTGTAAAAATACTTTCTTTTCCCATGCAAGCCTTCCTTCCTGTTAATGTTCTTAGGATGGTCCTGTAAACAGCTTTTCGTTCAGGCTTCATATCAGGTCGGCGGGGAAAAATACAAGCCATGAATTTCATACCAGCAGAAATTACCGCATATAACTGCCATTAAAGGCCAAAACGAGGTATGATACTTCCGGTAGCCGCCAGCAAAGAGTACCATGTCCGGTGTACGGCGGCAGTGGCCACGGCCAGCCGGCCGGCAGCCGCCACCAGTTCTTTCTGGGCCTCGTTCAGACGTACCAGGGACTCCTGACCGGCCTTGTAACCTTTTTCCACAAGATCCCGCTGACGACGCACCATTTCAAGGTTCGCTTTTTCTAGAGCCAGCTTTTCCTGGGCCGCCAGCAGGTTGGCCGCCGCTTTCTTTACTTCGGATTTAACCGTCAGACGGGACTCTTCAAGGCGGTGCAATGCTTCCTGTAGGGCAGCCTTGGCCCTGCGTAAACGGGCTCCACGAGATCCGCCGGTGAAAAGATCATAGGTCAGGTTGAGTGAAAGACTGTTGCCGAAATCCTCCGCGCTGAATCCAGGCCCATCGGTCCGCAGACCTTCAACACTACCGGCGGCAACCACCCGGGGAAAATATTCGGCCCGGGCTATCCTGACCTGGGCCTCGGCGTTCTTGATTTCCAGCCGGCGCTGGACCAAGTCCGGCCGCACCGACAGGGCGGCTTCGGCCAGGGCATCGGCATCCGGCCGGCTCAATTCCTCCACCTCCGGATGTTCAAGGGCGGCCAGGGTGACATGGTCCGGCAGGCGACTGTCGGCACGTCCCAGTAAAGCGGCCAAACCGATCATGGTTACATCAAGTTGGGCCTTGGCGACGATCCTTTCAGCTCTGGCTGCATTCAGGCGAATTTTAAAATTCAAAACATCGCTGAGGGAGCCTGTACCCGCTTTATAACGGCTTTGGGCATCTGCCAGTTGACGGCAGTTGAACTTTTCATCGGCCTCGGCGATGATAATATTCTGCTGGGCCAGTTGGGCCGAAAAATAAGTGGCGGCAACCGAAGCCGCCAACAGGCGCCGGGCTTCTTTTTGGGCCGCAAGGCTGGTATCAACGCCGTAACGGGCGGCAAGCTTGCGGAACTTGCGGGCAAAGCCGTCAAAAAGTACCCAGGTGGCCTTGAGATTGGCTTTGTAATAATCTTCCGGGTCTTCAATTGGAGCGAAAATTCCCATGGGAGTACTCTGTCCCAACCCTGTTTCCGACAATTCCACCCGGGAAGCCCCCATTTCCACCCCTACCCGTGGCCAGTTGGCGGCCCTGGCTTCGGCCATCTGCTCCTGGGCCTGGGCAACCCTGGCGGAGGCAACAGCCAGGGTGGGATTGTCAGCTACCGCTATTTTAACCGCGGTCTTCAGGTCCAGAACCCTGACTTGCGACCAGGGGGACATTGACTGGTGGTTCTGTGCTTGCTGAGCTTGCGCCCCGGCCGCGATCCCGGAGGCCGCCAGGCATAACAACACCACCCACAATAACAACCTCGGAAAAACTAACTTTTTAACCAATTTTCTCTCCCTGCAACAGCCATCATCCGGCCGATTGATTGTCATTTTCCCGTCCCTCCGACTCCTGGACGGCTTACTTCCAAAAGTTCCCGACTTGCGCCTGTTGGTTGATCTTCGTACCTTCCAATAGCAGGCTCGACTTCAGTCCGATCTGGCCAACGGCCCTTGCGCCAGCGGAAAACCATACGGCGCATATCGTTGACGATTGTCAAGAGGCTGGGAATCAGTACCAGGGTTAAAACTGTGGCAAAAGTCACCCCGGCTGCCAGTGAAAGGGCCATGGGTATCAGGAAGCGGGCCTGGAAATCAGTTTCCATGATCAGGGGAGCAAGCCCGCCTACAGTACTGACAGTGGTCAGGAAAATGGCCCTGAAACGCCTGCTCCCACCGTCTATGATGGCCTGCTTGAATCCCATTCCCTGTGCCAGGTTTTCGTTGATCCTCTCAATCAGGACAATGGCATCGTTGACGACCACTCCTGACAGGGCCACCATGCCAAAAATGCTCATCAGGGAAAGCTTGTAGCCCATTGCGACATGCCCCATGACGGCCCCGATAATCCCGAAAGGCACGGTGAACAGGATCACAAAAGGCTGGAGGTAAGAACGGAACATGGTTGCAATAATCACATAAATACCCAAAACTCCGAGGGGAAAGCCTACCTCCAGGCTGGAAAACGATTCTCGCATTTTTTTCTGCTCGCCCTGCACGGCAATCTTCAGGTCGGGAAAGCGGTTCAATAATTTCGGAAAATAATTGGCAGCCAACTCTGCCAGGATCTCGGAAGTATTGGCCCTTTTACTGTCAACCCCGGCACTGACCGCCACCCGGCGCAACCCGTCGGTACGGGTTATGGTGGAATAACCCGGAGCAAATGTAAGCCTGGCAACTTCGGATAAGGGGACAAGGAAGCCCTCCCTGGTGCGAATCCGCAATCTTTCCAACTGCTCCATACTTTTACGCTCCGCGGAGGTGTAAAGAACCTTTACCCGGACATCATCCCGGCCCCTCTGCAAACGCAGGGCTTCCAGGCCATAGAAAGCAGAGTTGATCTGGCGGGCCAGATCTTCCAGGGTAAGCCCCAGAAAGTGAGCTTCAGGCCGCAACTCAAGCCGCAATTCATTCTGCCCGGCTGAAAAATCCGATCTTACCTGGTAAACACCTTCAAAACGCTTCAACCGCTTTTGAAGCAAATCGGCAGCATTGAGGATACGTTGCATATCTTCGCCCTGGATCCAGATCTCAATCGGATCGCCGGGAGGGCCGGTCTGGAGGCCCATAAAACGAATAGATTTCACACCGGCAATCGTGCCGATCTCTTTTTCCCACCTCACCATGAGGTCTTTTGAATGGACACCACGCTTTTCCGAAGGCAATAAAATGGCCATCACCGAGCCGAAATTGGGACCTGAACGTGGCATTTCTTCAAGAGTCTGGCCCACCAGGGTCAAACGGTTTTCCACCAGGGGTTCTCCTGAAATGGTGGGAGTCTTATCAGCCAGCCTGACCAGAGCCTGATCAATCTTTTTCAATGCCGAGCGGGTAACCTCGGCCGGGGTGCCACTGGGAAACTCAACGTGAGCCGTCATGATAAAGCCATCCAGGTCCGGGAAAACCTCGAACTTGATCACTCCGCCGCGCACCAGGCCCAGCACCACCATCAAGAGGGCCAGGGCCGTTGCAAGAGAAATGTAACGCCAACGCAAAGTCTTCCTTAAAAATGGAGTGTATATCCGGGCAACGAACCACTCCATGCCCCGGGCTATCTTCTGGTGTAACCCTTCAAGGCGGCGGGCTGCCGGGTTCATACTTTCCAGGCTCCGGTTGGGATCGGGCAAGTGACTCAAATGGGCCGGCAGCAGAAACAGGCATTCCACCAGTGAAACCGACAAACTGGAAATGACTACCACTGGTAAAATCGAAATGAATTTGCCCATGATCCCGCCGATATAAAGCAAAGGTACAAAAGCTACAATGGTGGTCAAAACCGCAGCCACCACCGGCATACCAACTTCGCTGACCCCTGCAACAGCCGCAGCCAGGGGGCTTTCACCGTTTTTGCGATGGACGTAGATGGCTTCGCCGACAACAATTGCATCATCAACGATCACCCCCAACACCAGGATCAATCCGAAAAGAGAAACCATGTTGAGGGTTCCACCCAGACCCCAGAGAATTCCCAGGGCACCGGCCAGAGAGATGGGAATGCCCATCCCGGCCCAGAAAGAAAGCCGGGCATTCAAAACCATGTACAGGATCAGAAAAACAACTATCATTCCGATTATGCCGTTTTTAACCAGCAGGTTGATACGCGCCCTGAGCATATCGGTGCTATCGTAAAGAATTGTCAGATTGACCCCTTCCGGCAGGCTTTGGTTCATCTTTGCAACGTACTCATAGGTAGCCTTTGCAATCTGGAGGGCATCTTCTTCTTTGGTTTTAAAGACGTTGATCAATACCGCCGGTTTTCCGTCCACAAGGGCGCCCAGGGGATCTTCGGTAAATGCATCGCGAATAGTGGCCACCTGATCCAAGGTAACCACATCCCCTTTGGCAGAAGCCATCACCAC
Organism: Desulfobacteraceae bacterium; assembly: GCA_027025615.1. GTDB lineage: Bacteria > Desulfobacterota > Desulfobacteria > Desulfobacterales > Desulfosarcinaceae > JALVQM01. Next base: position 7,826 of record JALVQM010000408.1, read on the forward strand.
CAGTGAGGCAAGCTCTTTGCCGGTGTACTTGCGGCCCATTGTCCTGAGGCGCAGTTCTTCACCCCTTGTCCGGATGCTGCCGCCGCCCATGTTGAGGTTGTTGCGCCTTACGGCAGAAGCAACCTGGTCAAAACTCAAACCGTATTGTTGTAATTTCTCTTCCGAAACCTCGATAAATATTTCGTAATCCCGCACACCGAAAAGAGAAACCTGGGAAATGCCTTCGACTTGCTGGAGGTCGTCCTTGACCTTTTCGGCCCATTCTTTCAGACGTTTCTCGGACATATCAGCCCCCAGGGAAAGCAGCATTACCGAGTCTTTAAGAGTCAGTTCCTTTATTACCGGTTTTTCAGCATCGGAGGGGAAGGTGGAAATTGCGTCAATATTAGTACGCACGTCGTCCAAAACTTTCTGGACATCCCAGCCCTCCTTGACTTCGATCATGGCTGTGGCCAGGTTCTCCTTCGCTTTGGTGGTGTACTGCTTGACACCCTCGATACCTTCAACGGCTTCTTCTATTTTGCGACAGATCCCTTCTTCTACTTCTTCCGGATCAGCTCCAGGGTAAACTACTGATACGGTAATCATATCCAGGGAAAATTCGGGAAAGGTTTCCCGGACCATATTGCGCGAGGCTAAAAATCCGACCACCAGCAAAAGGGCCAGCAGGATGTTGGCAAAAACCGTGTTACGGGCAAAGGCCTTCAGAACCGCTTTCATGGAGTTACCCCCTTGGTCCCGGGCTTGACAGCATAGCTTACCAGCGAATTTTCAATGGGATTAACCAGACGGGTGGTTATTACCAGATCACCGGGTTGCAGACCGGAACTTATATACACCTGGTCTCCCTGGTTGCGGACTACCTTTACTTTTGCGGTTTTCAGACGCCCTTTGACCACCCGGTAAACCGTATTTTCAAAGCTGACCGCCTGTCGGGGCAGGGCAACCGCCTGGGGCAAAACCCGCCCCGGAATAGTAACCTTGCAAAACATGCCGGAAACCAGAGGCAGTCCTTCCGGCCTTGAATGCCTGGCCTGGTTCGCTGTTACCCTCACGGCCACTATGACTGTCCGGCTCCTTGGATCAAAATCGACAACCCGGTCCAGGCTCCCCTGCCAGGAATGAGTCTTGCCGTAAGCTGTGGACTGAATCCGGCAGGAAACCTTGCGGACCGGGCTGAACCAGCTCCCCGGAGTCTCAGTGGTTGTTTCAAATCGTAACCATCGTCCTACGTCCTCGCTGCTCAGAGCTACCTTTATTTCCATAACCGAATCGTCAGCCAGGGTAACAACACGTTGTCCAGGGGTCACAAATTGGTCTTGTTCCAAGCGCACAAACTCCACCCGGCCTGTAAAAGGTGCCCTGACCTTGCATCGTTCCAACCTTGCCCCGGCTGCAACGCGCCTGGCCCTGGCAGCAGCCAGGGAGCTTTGGGCTTCTTTGATGCGCATTGGGAAAAGAGCTACCGACTGCTCCATCTGGTCCGCCTGATCTGCAGCCGCATTATAGGCCCGCTCCGCCTGTTCAACTCCACTGCGGGTGCCTACCTGGTCAACTTCGAAAAGTTTCTTGACCCTTTGATATTCTTCCTTCGCAAGTTCCCGGCTGCGTTGCAGGGTCCTGAGACGCTTTTTCTCCAGTTCGAACTGGCGTTTCAGCCGGGCAACGGTTGTCTCCCATTGAATCGTCGCCGCCCGGGCATCATCAAAAGCAGCCTGATAATCCCGCGGGTCAATTGCAAACAGTATCTGACCGGCCTCAATTACTTCACCTACCTCAAGGTGCGGATTAATTTCTACCACCTTGCCTGACACTTCGGGTGCCAGATCAACCTTGTTCAGAGCTTCAGCCTGTCCAAAGCCGGTCAAATAAATCTGGATATCTTCCGTAACCACCCGCACAACTTCTGCCTGAATCGGCCGCTCGGCCGTTTTGATTTCAGCCGGAGGTTTCTTGTTAATCACGAGAAGCGCCATAATTCCCGCCCCTACGGCCAAAATGGCAACACAGGCAACTATTCTGAGGACCAGTTTTTTCTGAACAGAATTTATCTTTGAATCATTCGATCTTGGTTTCTCCATGGTTATTTTCCGTTTTGGATTAATTTGAGGATTTTCAATCGGCCCGGCGGTTTTCAGATGGCTCATCTGGAGCCAGGAACGATCTTATTTTTTCAAGGACCTGGCACCATTTGGCCGAAGTCTCAGGTCCAAGCAACTCTACCAACTCTGCAAAGGCCCGCAGCATATGCTCTTCCACCCCTTCAACTATCCTGCTGGCCAGAGGTGTAAGGGCCACAATCACCTTGCGTCGATCTTTCCGGCTCTGACGCCTCAGGAATACGCCTTTTTCAACCAGGCGGTCCACCATGGCCGATGCCGAAGGAGGTGACACCCCAAGGTAATCTGAAAGCTCGGTGATGGTTATCTCGCCTTTACGGCGAACCGCCAACAGGCAACGTTGCTGGGCCGGGGACAGGGAGCCAAATGATTCTGATCGTTTTATCTGGGC
>JALVQM010000409.1 GCA_027025615.1 Desulfobacteraceae bacterium
CAGGCACGACCTACCTTCTGGGAGGAGATGTGCATCATATAGCCGGGGCCATCAAGAACCTCATCATGGACCTTGCCGGGGTAATCTGTGATGGAGCCAAGGCCGGATGTGCCCTTAAGCTTTCAACAGCTGCCGGTACCGCAGTACAGGCGGCCCTGTTCGCCCTCCAAGGGGTAAACGTCGGTCCGGAGGACGGTATAATCTCCGCCTCACCGGAAGTAACCATGCAAAACGTTGGGACCCTGACCACCGAAGGAATGATCGAAACTGATCGGACCATACTGAAAATCATGCTTGAAAAACGTTTTTCAGAGGGCAAATAGACCTGCCCGCAAAATCATCCGGGAATTTCGATCCTGCCGGATCATCCAAGACTGACAGCAAGTTTTTTCAATACCTGCCATAAAAGTCTTACACCGAAACCGGTACCGCCCGGGCCGCAATAAGCCGATCCTTTTTTTGCAAACGCCGGCCCGGCAATATCAATATGCGCCCATGAACTGTTTCCGGCAAATTCCTTTAAAAACAGGGCTGCTGTAATGGCCCCACCATAGCGGGTGCTGGGAAGATTACATATATCGGCAATATTGCTCTTGAGGTATTCCTTGTAGTCTTCAGGCAGAGGCATGGGCCAGCAACGTTCGAAGGTGTCCTGACCAGCCTGAAAAATAGCCTTTTCCAGTTCACGATCATGGGTAAAAACAGCGGCCATCTTTTCTCCCAGGGCAACCACACAGGCCCCGGTTAAAGTTGCCAGATCGATAATCACCACCGGATCGTAGGTTTTCAAACCGTAACCGATGGCATCGGCCAGGATCAGGCGTCCTTCGGCATCTGTGTTGGCAACCTCCACGCTTTTCCCGGAAAAAGTGCGGATCACATCACCGGTACGCAAAGCCGTACCCGAAGGCATGTTTTCCACCAGGGGCATAATGCCCACAACGTTCAGACCAAGCTCCATGCCGGGCAGCACCGTCATGGTGGCCGCCACAGTGGCCGCCCCGGCCATGTCGGCTTTCATCCCCTGCAGGTTCTGGGAACCTTTCAGGTGCAGCCCACCGCTGTCGAAAGTTACACCCTTGCCCACCAGGACCACGGTAGCGGCACTTTTACGGTTCGGGAAATGTTCCATCACCACCATCCGGGCAGGGGACTGGCTGCCTCCAGCCACAGCCAAAATAGCTCCACAGCCCATTCGCTCCAGGCGCAGTGTATCCAGCAGCCTGGTTTTCAAACCAGCCTTGTTCCCGGCTTCCATAAGGATTTCGGCAAAATGCTCTGGACGTTTATCATTGGCCGGAATGTTGACCCAGTTCCGGGCCAGGTGTGTTGCCCGGCAAATCCGGACGATCTGGCTCATCATGTCGCCATAAAGCTGATAATCGGTAGGCTTGACCAGTAACCTGATTTTTTTGAGGGGTTTCTTGTCGCGTAAATCCTTGTAATAGTCGAAGACATGGTTGGCAAGCACGGCACCTTCAGCCATGGTCCTTACCACCATAGCCGGCTCCAATCCCACCCAGCGGGGTGTTGGCACGACCAGTTCCACTTGGTCCAGCCCTGCAGAAATACACTTGTTGACTATCTTGCCGGAAAAAATTCTTAAGTCCTCTGTCTTAATATCAGCCTGTTTTCCCAAGCCGAAAAAAACAGCCCGGTGGATATCGGTTTCAGGCAGGTCATAAAGGGTTAAACTTTCCCGCGCCTTGCCGCTGAATTCTTCCAGGCTGACCGCCTTTGATACCAACTGCTGGATTACAGGGCTGTCATGAATATCTGCATCTTCACAAACAGGTATGGCCAGAGTATCAATTGCAACCTGGCCCGGGAGGTGCATTGTCAGTTCGAGCATTAACAAATCCTTTCCTGTCCTGATTTTACGGCCTTGGCTTCAGGCAATATAGAAAGCCGAACATTCCAAGTCAATCGAATACCTGAGCTGCAGATGCCACCAGTTCTTCAAATGCGGCCTCGAAATCTCCGATCCTGTTCGTCCAGCGGTATGCTTCCATGGCCGCAGCCAGCTGCCGCCTGGTTGGATACAGGCGATCAAGATCTTGGATTGTTTCCATCAATCTGCGGCCAAGTGCATCGTCGTCATCGTAAAATACATGCCTGTGAAATTTTTCCGGAATAATTTCAGGATAGACCAACCGCCTGGGTAATAGAGGCATGCATCCACAGCGAATCGCCTCCACTGCTGCCAGCCCAAAATTTTCCTGAACAGCCGTACTTATGACAATATGTCCCCGGGACAATAGCCGGTAGTAGTTTCGTCGATCTTCCTGGTATGCACTGCAGATTATCCTGTCGGCAAACCGGCGGCAGCCTTCTATAAAAACCCGGGGTACCTTGTTGAAGCGTTCTCCCAAAAAAGCCAACCTGAAATTCCGCCCACTTGCCGCCAGCAGGTCCAGGGCTCTGAAAAAGCTTTGCGGGTTCTTGTCGTGTTCCCAGCGATGATTCCAGATAATCAAAGGCGGGTCCTTGGCCGGAGCCGGCTCCGGCAAATCTTCCGGGAAATCACAGCCCGGCATAGCTACCTGCGACTTGGCAGCCACGGTCTCCACGGTCCAGAGCGGCCTTACATCAGGCAACCTGTTAAGAAATTCCGGCAAGCGTTCAAAAAAACGGCTCCTGTGACTGCGGGAGTTAAAAAGCACTTTCCGGGCGCACAGGGCAGTGGTCAGATCAGTAAAAGCAAAATGGTCATCTCTTTCCCGATCGGCTTTGCGAGGATAGGTAAGTTGGGTTTCGTGAAAATAGACCAGAGCCGGTGGGCACCTTGAACCCCAAAGAGCCATCAGGTCGGCCAGGCTCATCAGGCCGGATACAATAAGGCCGGAATACTTTTGGGGCTCGGCCACGGCCCTTGCAAAGTGAAGTGCCGCACCCCGCATGCGCCATTTCCAGAACCTGGCCGGCAGGGAAACAAGATCAACCTGAAAACGACAGTTTTCAATCAACCCCCGGGCAAATTGCCCGTGGGAGCCGCCATCAAAAGGTTCCAAAAAAAGAAAGCGCAAATCGGATCGCATAGCAACAATATGGTTGACTTGAGAAAGTCAGAAACGGCCCACCAAGACCATGAACCACACGGCTCCCGCCCCGACCAGGCTCAGCATGACAGCAGCCGATGCCAGGTTCTTGGCCCGTCCCGAGAGGGGATGTTGCTCGGAACTTATCCTGTCCACCACAGTTTCTATGGCCGAGTTTAGCAGTTCGACCACCAGAACCGCAAGCCAGGAAAAAATCAGCAAAGCCCTCTGGGGCCAGGTCCGGCCAAGCCAGATTGCCAGGGGCAGGAGTACCACAGTGGCTGCCAGCTCCTGGCGAAAAGCGGCCTCGCTGCGCCAGGCAGCCTGAAGCCCTTTCAGCGAATATTGGGCGGCCCGTAAAATCCGCTTCCAGTCGGTCAGACGAGGCGGTAAAGTACTCATTTGGTTTCACCTTTCCGACGGGGTTTTTGAACTACCT
>JALVQM010000410.1 GCA_027025615.1 Desulfobacteraceae bacterium
ATATATCTTAACCAATTGATATTTCATTAATATTTAGTTTTCTATTTTATAATTACAGGCCACACTGATAAAACTTGCACGCCCTTTGCAAGTATGCTAATGCGGGCTGAATTCTAGACACCGCAAAGCGGATATAAGCCAGTCCATTCGGAGGAGAAAATTGTTTGCTGATTTAATCGCGAAAATTCAATAATGAGGTCTCTTTTATGGCTTTTCATGTAGGTTTTATCTCAACTCGCTTCAAAGGTATAGACGGTGTCAGTCTGGAGGCCAGTAAATGGTCCCAAGTATTTGAAGAAAGTGGATATAAGTGCTTTTGGTTTGCAGGTGAACTTGACCGCCCAGCACAATCCAGCTTACTTGTTCCGGAAGCACACTTTTTACACCACCAAAACCTAGAAATTAACTCTGAAATCAGTGGTAACAAGTGCCGTAGCAAGAATGTTACCGCAAAAATCCACGAACAACGAGAGTATTTAAAACAGCAACTGCATTTATTTCTAGAGAAATTTCAAATTGACTTGATCGTTGCCGAAAACTCATTGTGCCTTCCAATGCACATACCTCTGGGTTTGGCTTTAACCGAAACCATTGCCGAAACACAGATACCCACTATAGCGCATCATCATGATTTTTATTGGGAACGTTCCCGTTATACTGTAAACGCAGTATCTGATTACATCCGTATGGCTTTTCCTCCTGCTTTGCCCCAAATTAATCATGTGGTAATAAACAGCGAAGCAAGAGAACAACTCGCCCTCAGAACCGGAATTACCTCAACCATAATTCCGAATGTGCTGGATTTCGACAATCCGCCGCAAATCGATGAATCCAGCAAGAACAGCTTGATGACCCATTTGGGACTTACTAAAGAAGATCTAGTGGTCTTACAACCGACAAGAATTGTAAGCCGCAAGGGCATCGAGCACGCAATCGACCTGGTGGCAAGTCTCGGTAAACCCAATTGCAAACTTGTTGTATCCCATGAATCAGGCGATGAAGGCCACGAATACATGCATTACCTGAACCGGTACGCCGAAACCAGTGGTGTCGAGCTTATAATGATACCTTTTGGCATCTCTGATCCCTGGGCAACCTCAGAAGACAATGAAAGTCAATTCAGTCTCCTTGATATATATCCTATTGCAGATTTTGTAACATACCCCAGCCGTTATGAGGGATTTGGCAACGGTCTCTTAGAAGCAATTTATTTTAAAAAACCGATTCTAGTAAACCGGTATGCTACTTTTATCCGAGATATCGCACCCCTTGGGTTTGAATTAATTGAAATGGATAATTACCTGGATATACCCTCAATAAACCGGACCCGTGATTTACTTGATTATCCTGAACTGCGGCAAATTATCGTCGATCACAATTTTGACAGAGCGGCCAAACATTTCTCATACCAGGTCTTAAGGCAGAGAATGGGCCATATTATGAACGATTTGGATTTGCCCTGGGATTACACCACACCAGATACTAAAAAAACTAATTCAAACAAATTAGTGTATCTACATGACAGTGGGATCGGCAATGGAGCAAGGGCCGTTGCCAGTAAAAAGTTTGCCTGAAGCCCTTTGAGCAACCAAGACCATTTTAACCAGAGGGAACTGACATTTTAAAGCTTTACAAGTACAGGGTCCGGCAATACCGCCACAGGTATTGGACATGGTGGTAAAATTATAAAAATTTACTTGTCTTTTTCTGCCCATCATCTTTAAGGGGAAAAGCCACGGACAAACACAGCGTCACTGTTTCTGCCTCCTGCCAACCAAGTTACTAAAGTATCATTATAAAAGGTCGATATCTATATAGCCATGACAACGTGGCCATTTAATATCATTCTCGGGGGATTATGTTTGTCTGGACTACATTTTACACCAAATAGCGGATAAGCCATGGCTGAAAATGATGATAAAAATAAATCGTCTGATGAAAAGCCGATTTCTGAACAGGATTTGAGCCAGGACGAGATGGACGCCCTGGAAAAAATCATGGCTGAAATCGAATCCGGCGATGACGATGACAACAACAGTGAAAAAACCGGTGCCGGCGATGATGACGAACAGCTAACCGACGAGCAGCAAAAAGCCATGGAAAAAATCATGGCTGAAATCGAATCCGGCAATGACGATGACAGCAACAGCGAAAAAACCGGTGCCGGCGATGATGACGAACAGCTAACCGACGAACAGCAAAAAGCACCTTCAAAACCAGACAGTCCTGAGCCGGTTGCCAATGGTGATTCCACATTAGAAAAAAAAGCAGGCGATAGTACACCGCTGGAAAACGATGATAAAGAAAACAAAAATCCCGCACCGGATGTTTCCGTTGAAAACAGGAAGATTTCAGCAGGAATTGAGCAAGATCCCTCCCATGATTCGTCATTACAAAGAAATGAACCGTCCCAGACAGCAGATCAACCGGAAAGTGAACTGGCCAAATTGGTCAAACAGCCTGATTCGATTTTAGAAGAAAACTTTAAAGAGGATGTCACTGCCAAAGATATCAAAAAGAAAATGGGCTCCGCAATCGACAGCAAGCCTGTTTCAGATGATGATAAACCGGTAGAGCAAACTGAACCAGAATCTACTGAGACCATTGAGAAATCAAAGGATTCTGAAACTGCAACAAGGGAAACACCCCATGACCCAGAGGAAAATAAAATCTCCTTTGATCCGGTATATCTTGATGAGGTCAAATCCAAACCGGATAAAAATAAAAAAGGCAATAAGGCCGGAAACTCATCAAAAAGGCTGATTTTATGCAGTTTAGTAATCATTGTTTTGTCTGGAATTTCATTCGGAGCATACATTTGGTGGCGCAATAACCACCAAATCGCCATCCAGCAGCCTGAAGCAGTATCTGTTATACAAGAAAAGCCTATTGCAACAGTTAAGCAAACTGCCAATCAGAAAAGATCTGACAATACCGAAATGCTTACTGAATCACAAAATACGGCCATCCAGGCAAACGAAGAAGTTGCCGACGGAATTCCGTTAAGCGTCAAATCATACAAGGCCCAGAATACATCGGCGGAAACTGTATATTATTCCTCAAAAGAACTGGATGATAAAATAAGTGAGCTTAACAAACTGTGGCAAACACTTCGTTCCAAGAAAGACGAAATCGAATCACTACAAGCATATTATCGCAATCGTATCAAAGAAAAAGAAACGGAGATTATAAGAATAATAAATAAAGATAAAACCACAACATTCACCGAAGCAATGTCAAACGATAAAATTATGCTTGCACTGCGTGCAATCCAACGCCGGCAGGCATACATCAACAAATTAAATCTACCTCTACTGCGTCTGAACACATCCAGTGAAGAAATATTATATTATCAACGCCTGGCGGAAATATATAAATTAATGACAAGTACAATTTCGGCCTTGCCGGTTGAAAAACTCAGCCAGGATATAAACTCGGTTGTTAACAGAAACACCAAAGTGCTCTCAAGGTTGGAAGTACAATACGACCAGGTAACCTTGCCGCCGCTTAAAACCATTTGGCAAGAAGTGGCTAAACTGGCCAAAAGCAAAAGCTCGACCGCTGCCAGCAAGTGGGAAGCTCAAAACAGTATAATATGGCGCCAAATATGCAATGGCGATTATCTTAATATTAATCAACTGACCTACCTGAATACCAAAGTAGCTACCTGCCTGTTGAACTGGCCAGGGAAAGATCTCTTGTTGAATGAAGTCAACAAACTCAGTCCTGAAGTAGCCAAAATTTTATCCCAATGGCCCGGAGAGTGGTTGAGTTTGAATGGTATAACCGATCTGACACCGGAAACCGCGCGTCACCTTGCCCAATGGCCAGGCAAGCGATTATCGCTCAATGGACTGGTCGAGCTGTCGGACGCCGCTACCAGGGAACTTTCAAAGTGGCAGGGAGAACATTTGGAAATGATAGGCTTAAAGAAGATAGGACGTTGGGATAACTACAGCACCAAGCTGTATTTGTCGGAAAACCTGCGTAAAAGGCTGGAAATTACAAATTGAACCTCTATCCCTGTAATGACCAGGCCTTTGCCATTGCAGGATGGGCTATTTAATATAAGGCTTTGTCAAAAAATGAATACTAACCTGAAATCTATTGATAAAGAGAAAAGAATCGGCTGTTTCCTTGTGGTTCTTGTTTTCGCCTGCCTCATGCTGCTTCCGTTTTCAGAGGCATCGGCAAACCCCAAAATAGACCTGCTCAAGCGCAAAATCGCAGATATGCAATTACTTGATAACGAACTGGATCGCCAAATGTCTCTAGCAGCTTCCCTGAAGGCCAGATTGGCAGAACAGAGGCTACAGCTGGTAAATGAAATCCTGGATCTTAATCGCGCCTTCAAACTAAAATCATTTAAAGAAGCAACGGGTAAACTTCGTTACAAATACGACCTGGAACTTATTCGTACCCTGGATGCCTATATCAAATTACTAGATGAAAAAATATCTTTCTATCAGGTAGGAAGAGACCGGGTAGCATTTTTACTCCAATTGGCAGATGATGACATCAGGATGCTTACAACTCTAAGTGACCTGCGTATTGATGCCTTAACTACCCAAATATCTCTGATCATCAACCAGTATTTACCCGAAGCGCATACGATAATAGTAAAACCCGAGGAACTGCAAAAACCCCCTGCCAAAATTATATGGAGACAGATTGCTCTGTCAAAGTAAGAAAAGGCAGGACGCGACATAAATGTTCATTATATACTGCGCACCAATCCATTTCATTTTATTACAGGCATGATAGCCCATTTTATGACAGGGTCACCTGTGCCGGGGTAGCGATCCAGGCATAGAATTCCGCCATTTTGCAATTTGAAAACAGGAGGAGATGTGGTGCCGAATACCATGTAAGTGACGAGTTTTTCCAGAAACGGCAAATGCCCCACAACCATTGTGTCGGAATCCAAATCTAGCTTTGAAGCAAATTCAGCTACGTCATCCAGGGGACCAAGCCCCTGCATTTGAATGATTTTACCTTCCGGCTTCAATATTCCCGCTATCAGGTCAGCGGTCTGATATGCCCTGGTTTTACCGCTATGCCATATTTCAGATAAATTTACGCCATAGTCGGCCGCCACCCTGGCTATCCGTCTTACCTCCTGTCGGCCTTCAGAGCTGAGGCCTTTGTGAGGATCCTGGTCCTTTGGCAAGTTCTTTCCATGTTGCACTAGGTACAAGGCCATGCTATCACTCCTTTCCTGCTTTGTTTGTTAAGGTTGTCTAAATTCTTTCAACTGCTTAAGCTTACATTGGAAACGTTTGATCTATGAACCACTTCAAGCCGCCATTCTATCTGTCCCACCCGACCATCCAAACAATGGCCGGCTCTTTGCGCTTGAGGGCCCTGGGTTGTAACTCATTGGATAAAATCACCAAGTTGGAAATCATTGAGCCTATCAAGGGAATAAAGCTGCAAGTAGCAATCTCAGCAACCGATACCTGCCGGGGGCCTGTTGCTATTCTTTTACATGGATGGGAAGGGTCTATAAATTCTGCTTACGTTGTAACCACCGCGCGGTTCCTGGTTGCCAATGGCTGGCATGTTGTCAGAATCAACTTCAGGGATCACGGTGAGACTCACCATCTTAACCCGGGTCTTTTCTATGCATCCCGCCTGGATGAAGTATATTACGCTATTGTAAAATGTTGCCAAAAATGGCCCGCTCAGCCGGTAATCCTCTGTGGTTTTTCCCTGGGAGGCAATTTTGCTCTCAGGGCAGCTTTGCGCTTGAGTTGCGAGCAACCCCCGGGAACCAAGTTGATTCACGTTCTTGCCGTAAGCCCCTTGATAGATCCGGAAAAAACCACCAGGGCCGTCGATCAGACAGGCTTTGTGCGCAGTTATTTCTTGCGAAAATGGCGCAACTCTTTAATGAAAAAACAAAAAGCCTATCCGGAACTATACGATTTTAGCGACGTGCTGAAAATGACACGTATAGAGACAATCACGTCCGTTTTGTTAAAACGTTATAGCCCATTTAAAGATATTAAGGACTATTTCGAAACATACACCCTTACCGGGTCTCGGCTGGCCCCCATAAACCTGCCAACCACAATCCTGACTGCTCGTGATGATCCTATAATTCCGGTAAAAGACATCCAAGACCTTGCAACCGGACCTTCATTAAGGAAAATCATTTTGTCTTACGGTGGCCATAATGGCTTTATCCAGGGGTTTATAAAGGGTGCATGGTACTTTAACTATCTAAAACAACTTGCACATATCCAAAAAGGCGTTGAAAAACCGATATAATGGTTTGGCTCACAGCCAGACATCTTAAGCATGATTTGCTGCAGTCTTTTCAGGCGCTAAGGTTTAGCCCTTGACCCTTTGTTAAAGCACCTGACCATGTAACAAGTATCGGGTATGGGCTTTTAACCGGCATCCCGGTGAAATTGTTGCAGCACCTGATCAATTTGTTTCCAAGCGATAACCGGATGGCACCTTGAAAAGAGAGCCGGGCAAGTTTTTCTTCTGCTTGATCTTTACCAGGGTGCTTACCATTTCACCACCCATTACCCGTGTCACAATTTGTACTGGGAACCCATCAATTTTCTTTAGAATACCGGAAATATCCATGCTCTGCATCATGGGATTTGATTGATACACTTTCTCTGCTTTGGCAGCAATTTTGCGCATCTCTTCAAATCCCTTTATTTTCTTTGTAACCCAATATTCATTTTCGGACATCATGAAATTAACCAGGACCTTACGACACTTGTAACCTGAAATTGTCTTGGTCTCGTTGGTTGGTGTCACTTGTATCTGCTTCATCATGTTTTTCATCATCCCCATAAAAGCCTTGGCCTGAGGATCATTTTGCATCTGCGGGTCAGCGCCCATTTTTGTCAAGTCGATTTTTTGGTAAGTTTTTTGTGATTTGTCCAATATATAGGTAACTTTTTTATCAAAATCCGTAATACTGATCTTGTTACCCATTTCGGTACGCGATGCATGGTGAGTAACGTAATGCTTGGTTATCATTTTTCCCTGGTTTTGCCCGGGCATACCTTTGCTTACCTGTTCGGTTTCCCAATATAAATCTGCAAATGCCAGCGATGTACCCAGAATCAGGCTGAAAAGAACAATCACACTTACCAGAGCTGACTTTCTAAAAATATGCATCTGTTATTCCTCCTGAAAATATGAAAATTAACCGCTTTTTTCAAACTATAGTCTTTCCAAGCTGCTTATTCAATCAGAAATTGCTCCCGGACACCTTGATTGTTGCATGGATATTCCAGGCATCTATTTACTATGGATTTAATATGGATGTTAAAAATCAGCTTCATGGTTGAAGCCGTGCCTGCATGTGCATGGGCACCCTCATAATACCATGGCCGCCCCACCCTTTCAGTGAAAAAATCCGCAATGCGGTATCCCCGGCGGATCTTTGGCTAACCATTGTGCAACAAATAATTATAACGATATCAAGAACAATGTGCATCATGACCAGGGTACCTGATAGTTGTCAAAGAGCCTGACGAATTTTTTAAAAAATAATCCTGTTTGACTGTAACCTTTTCTCCGCTATTGCCTCTATAGCCTCAAACGCCATAACCACTCCATTCTCAACCTCCTGTCTGACACACCGGACCATAAAATGGTCCGGTGTGTCTCCTTCTTGTGTCTCCTTCTGTTATCGGGTTACAATTCCCGATACAATTTGCATTTCCGACTATTTTAATATAGGAAAATCCGAAAACAGGAGACAGGAATATTACCATGCCCAAAAAAAGTGCCCAGATTAAAGGTTATGTCAAAACAGAGACAATGCTGCTCTCCATAAGCTTGGCTTTGATATTGGGTTTTATTGGCGGGGTTGCTTTCGCTGTTTATCGATCAGGCGACACTCCACAGTTCAGCCCGGCCCGGCAGCATCAGGCCGCCAAACAAATCGACAAGGCCACGGAATCTGAAATCAAGGCCCTCCAGGAGCAAGTTACCAACTCCCCTGACGATGTGGAAGCCTGGATCCGCTTGGCCCACTTGTATTTCGATACTGATCAGAAAGAAAAGGCAATTAAAGCCTATGAAAAATCTGTGAATCTGGCTCCCCAAAAACCTGATGTATGGGTCGATCTGGGGGTCATGTACCGCAGGGTCGGCAAGCCGGACAAGGCTATCGCCTGCTTTGACAAGGCCCTGGGAATCGACCCCAGACACAAGATTGCACTATTCAACAAAGGGGTTGTTCTGATGCACGATTTCAATAACCTTGAAGGCGCCATTAAAGCATGGAAAGCTCTGGTAGCCATAGACCCTGAAGCGGTAACGCCCAGTGGCATGCAGGTAAAAACTTTACTGCACGAGTTGGAGAAAAGACGGCCCTAGTCATCTGTTTGCACCCCATGGGACCAGTTTGCCAGTGAAATAAGAAGAACTACTGCCGCCAAGGCGGTACCTGTTGCAGACACTAAACCCACCGCCCATATTCCACCATTTTTCCAGATGATACCTCCGGCAGCGGCCCCGACAACTCTTCCCAGGCCGGCAGCAGCATAAAAGGCTGCCATCATCGTAGCGCGGGCTTCCGGAAGCAATTCAGTTGCAAGACATATGCTGGTCACCATTGTAAACTCAAAGGATAAGAATAAAACGAACAAACCGAACAAAGCCCCGCTTGCCATGGAACTTGTCAGCGGTAACCCAAAGTAGGCCAGAATAGTAGCCAGGCAGCCTATCGAAACAGACCGTTTCAAACCTATCCTGTCACCGACAAAAACTGTAAATCCTTCTGCCAACATCTCTGCCAGTCCGATCAAGCCGGTACTCAATCCCAAGGCAACTATACCCATTCCGAATTCGGTTTCAAGCCAAACCCCGTACACCACAAACAAATTGTCATTTGCCATGCTGACTAAAAAAGCCCAAACCATTGCTCCTACAGCGACCTTCTTTGCACCGAGGCGGCTAAACTGGGCAATAAAATCACGTAAAGTCATAGTGTTTTGATGGCCGGCATCTTTTTCGAAAATCACTCCAACAAGGATCAGGCTCATCATCCCTAAAATCGAAAAAATAAAGAAAGGAGCCCTCCAGCCCCACCTGTCCAGGACCATGGCCACCAATGGAATCCCTACCAGGGTACTTCCTGACCAGGCAAATTCCATAAAACCTATGGCTGCACCACGATTGGCAAAAGCTACCTGTTTGCCTATTTGAGCCTGAACCGCAGGGTCATATATGGTTTTGGCAAGGCCGGCTAGAATCAAGGCCACCAGAAGGCCTAAATACGAACCGGACAACCCCGCCCATCCCATACCGATGACCAACATGGCCATACCTATTAACATGACCCGACGGTAACCTATCCTGTCGATAATTGGTCCAACGGCTATCCCCAACACTGCTGTAAACTGGTTGACAGCTATAAGGGATGTAATTGCCGTAAGCGAAACACCTAAATGCCGGCTGAAAACAGTGGCAAAAGGATATACAAATCGTCTGGAGGTGTTGAGCAAAAGGCGTGCGAAGGTTGCTGTCGCAATCTTGGGATAGAGTGCTTTGGGGGTTTTGTTCCCTTGAGCAGTCGCTGCATCGGTGATCTGGATAGGAGAATTCAATCCGCAAAGTCCTTGTATGAGAATAAAAGCAAATTGGTCTGTTTTAGTTGTCGCAAAAATGGACTTTGACCATCTCCTGCAGTTGCTCTTGTGAAAAGTTGTATGCGGTGTTGCAATAGTGACATCGAACAATTACCGGGAAAGGTCCTTTTGCCGCCATATCCTTCAATTCGTCTGCTCCAAGCATGGTCAACATGACTTTCACCTTTTCACGATTACAATAACAGCCAAATTCAATTTTGCGTCGGGATAATATTCTTGGTTTCAGCTCTTCAAACGACCTGGTGACTATTTCCACGACATCTTTCCCGCTAGCAAGCTCATCTCCCAGTGAGGGCATTGCCGCAACCATCGATTCAAGATCGGCGATCACAGCCTGGTCGGCATCCGGCATGGCCTGCAAAAAAAGCCCGCCTGCACCAATAACCTCACCCCGGCGGTCGAATTTGATGCTTAAAGCAAAAGCAGTTGGTATCTGCTCTGAAGTTAAATAATAGTGCGCCAGATCTTTTGCCAGGGTACCATGGACCATCATCACCCGGCTTTTATATGGATGACGGGCTCCCTCCATGTGTCTGGTAACCGTCAAAAAACCGGCCCCGAAAAACGGACGTAAATCAAAACTTTCCAAGGGCCTATCTATAGCAATGGGAACATTTTTTAAATATCCTCTGACAAGCCCGCCGGCATCGGCTTCAACCACCATACCTTTTATCGGCCCAGAACATTCTACCTGAATA
>JALVQM010000411.1 GCA_027025615.1 Desulfobacteraceae bacterium
TTTGCAGGACTGAAGACCCCTCGAAGACTACGAGGTTGATAGGCCAGGTGTGTAAGCACAGCAATGTGTTTAGCTTACTGGTACTAATTGGTCGTGCGGCTTGGCCACAAAACAATCGATACAAGTAATCTGTTCAGCAAATAAATCTATCCAAAAAATGTTCAAATTTTTCGGTGGCAATGGCGAGGGGGAAACACCCGTTCCCATCCCGAACACGGAAGTTAAGCCCCTCAGCGCCGATGGTACTGCACGGGCAGCTGTGTGGGAGAGTAGGACGCCGCCGAAAATCTTTATAAACCCGAAACCAATTTAATTGGTTTCGGGTTTTTTGGTTTTTGCCCCTCGACTATTTTCGGTTCCTGATTTTTTTGAAAAGAAGATGAAAATCGTCGGATTCTCTTTTTCGCGGACGTTCAAGATTGACTGAAATATCATCGATCAGACGGCCGGGATATTTATCCATAATTAAAATTCGGTCTGCCAGACTTAGGGCTTCGCTCAAATCGTGTGTTACAAAAAATATCGTTTGGTTCAACTTTGCCCAAATTTTAAGAAGAAGGTCTTGCATATCTTCACGGGCTTGAGCATCAAGGGCGCCAAAAGGTTCATCCATCAAGAGGATTTTAGGCTGCAATACTAGCACACGGGCAAGGGCAGCCCTTTGTTTCATCCCACCCGAAATTGAAGCAGGCAGGTAGTCCTTGAAGGGTAAAAGGTCCACCAAATTTAAAATACTCTCTATGCGCTTTTTAATTTTTTTCCGATTATCCCCAATTCGGCGCAGGCCAAAGGAAATATTTTCTTCAACTGTTAACCAGGGAAAAAGTGCATCTTCCTGGAATACTACACAGCGGTCAGGGCCTGGACGACACACAGGTTTGCCGTTTATCAGGATGGATCCACTTGTGGGATGTAAAAAACCGGCGATGATTTTCAGTAAAGTGGTTTTTCCGCAACCGCTGGGGCCAATCAGGCAGACAAGTTGTCCCGGGGAAATATCGAAGGATAAATTTTCAAAAACTATAAATGGTTTCCCACCGGTCTGAAATACAGCCGATAGATTCCTTGCTGACAAAGCCGGAGGGCCAACCATCACAGTATCATCGGGTACTACTTGTCTTAGATAAGGTTTCATGTCATTCTCCTGGCGCTTTTTGAAAATATACGCAGACAGGATATCAACAGTTTGTCGCTGATACGGCCGATGATGGCAATCAGGATTATGCCTACCATGATCATGTCTATTCTTCCCACCATACGGGCGTCCATTATTACAGCTCCTATCCCATCAGGTACACCGGTAAGTTCGCCAAGGACCAGATATGCCCAGGAAATACCAAGTCCCAAACGCAAACCGGTGACTATTTGAGGCATGGCTCCGGGAATAAGAATTAAAAAGGTACCACGCAAGCGGTCCACTCCCATCATGGCTCCGGATTGAAGCCAGATAGGATTTACCTGGCGGGCACCGGATGCTGCATTGAGGTAAATTGGGAAAAAAGCCGCCAGGGCAACCAGGAAAATCGTGGTCCTAAAACCTATACCGAACCATACCAGGGCCAGAGGAAGCCAGCTTATGCCCGGAACGGCCCTTACCGCATTGATTGAGGTGCCCAGCAGCTGTTGGATGCTTTTGACCCTTCCAGATAGAATACCAAGAGGCAGGCCCAGTATTGCAGCAAGCAGAAACCCAAGAAAGACTCGAAGCAAGCTAACCCAAGTATCGTTTAAAAAACGGCCGGCAAAAGGCCCTTGTTCTGCATTGCCGAAAAGGTAGATATATCCGGTTTTAACAATTTCGGCCGGTGGGGGCAGCAGATACTCTGGTACGGAACCAAGATAGCTTACAACGGTCCAAATCGCCAGCACAGTCATCGGAATCAGCCAAGATAGAAACTGTTTTTTGTACATACCTTAATATCTTTTTTTAACATAGTGATTTATTACAAAATACAGGAAGTCGATTCTGCGTCTGTCCGTGTTGGTAAAAGCGAAAATGCGGCCATTATCCTTTTGCAGGTATTGATGGTGGTACAAAGGGTTGATAGTCTGCGCCGTACCCCATATTCTATCTTTTAATTTATTTTCAAGCATTGAGTATATGAAGCAGGTATCCATAAATATTAGATAGATGGAGGCGGTTTTTGAAAAAGTAATCGCAACGTTCATCCTGACCACATCCCTTGGGCTTGAGCCTACTTCAGGAAAAAGCAGGTTGGCTACGGATATGAGTGAAACAGTATTGGGATCATGGAACCAATGCCCCCCGGGTATCTCGCCCCTGACAAGCCGCGATACGGCAACCTGACGGGAAATTTCTTTTCACTTATCATGCCGTGTTTTCCCATGGGGGAGCCAGAAAAATTTATTCTCCCGATCACTACACTGTAGGTGGCCCTGTACCGGCGTGCCAGGAAAATCAGATCAACAATTTCCTAATGGCTGTGTTCAGGCCCCATAGGATCGACACAATTGATCCATTGCAGGCCGATGTCTTTTAAACCCTTGATTGTGCCGGTGGGTTTTTCACGCTCAAAAGGAGTGTCTCGCCCTTGTCCAAGCCTGAGGGCATGATAAGCACTTACAAATCCGGCGTTTGGTAGCCCTTCACCTTCTTTGTGGGTTATATCTATGGTGTTGGCAACAAGGGCAGCGTAGACATTTGGCTTGAGCATACGTTTTGTTACCAACAGCCTGGGAAAAGGAAAGCTACCGTTTATCATAAGGTTCACAATGCATCGGCTCTGTAAAGTTATTTCCAGGTAATTACTTGCCCGAAAAATCATGTTTTGATGATCTTGTCGATTTCTATGCCATATTTCCTGATTCGATTCCAGACTGTAACCCTGGATACTCCCAATAATTTAGCGGTCATGGTTTGATTGCCTTTTGCCTTTTGCAGGGCCTTGATCAGTTGTTGCTTTTTGACTTCGTCCTTGGTTTCCTGGTATGTTTTGGTTTCCACAGCGGGTTGGGTACCTGTTGATATTTCAGGTGGTAAGTGCTCGGGTGTAATAACCTCGTTTTGACAGGATACAAATGCGTACTCCAATGCGCTTTTCAATTCCCGCACATTGCCTGGCCAAGGGTAATTCATCATTGCCTGTAAAGCCTCGGGGGTTATGGCCTCTATGGGCTTGTTGGTCTTGAGTCGGATGCGATGGAAAAACGATTCTGCCAGCAAAGGGATATCACTGATTCTATCACGCAAGGGTGGAATATTGATTGGAATTACATTTATGCGATAAAATAGATCATGCCTGAAGCGTCCCTTTTCGACAAGTTGTTTCAGGTCTTGGTTAGTGGCTGTAATAACACGCACATTGATTTCTATGGGTCGGTTGTCGCCCACCCTTTCAATTACCTTTTCTTCCAGGACCCGTAAAAGCTTGACCTGAGTCACCAGGGGAAGGTCACCGATTTCATCAAGGAAAATATCCCCCCCGTTAGCGGCTTCAAAGCGTCCCTGGCGGTCCTGGTATGCACCGGTAAAAGCTCCTTTGACATGGCCGAAGAGTTCACTTTCAAGCAGTGATTCACTGAGGGCGGCGCAATTGACTTTCATGAAAGCCTTATGACTCCTTGGTCCGGCAGCGTGAATCGCTTTAGCTACCAGTTCTTTGCCGGTTCCACTTTCTCCCAGAATAATTACCGGTGCGTCTGATTGGGCGGCATTGGATATAAGGTCGAATACTTGTTGCATTACACTGCTGGCTCCCAGAATGCCGTAGAATCCGTCACTTGACTGCAACTCGCGGCGGCAAGCCTCGATTTGGCTATCTTTTTCCAACAGCTCGGTAATATCGGTAAATGTCTCAACCCCGCCTATGGCTTTGTTGTTTTCATCATAAAGGACCGCTGCATTTTTCAGGACATGCACGTATTGACCGTTTGACTTCTGGATAAGGCAGCGCTTCATGTTCAGCTTACCTTCCCGGAACAGGCGACACCACTGCTTGGAATCTTTCCCGCGGGCTATATCACAAGCATTGCAGTTGAGCATGGTGCAACGGCTTCCGAGCAAATCCCGCTGCGTATAACCGGTAATATTTTCAAAAGCCTTATTGACCGAAACAATGGTTCCCCGGTTATCCACAATCATTATGCCGTCTTGGATGGTATCTACAACTGTTTCCCAATAGGCCTTGAGTTCCCGTTCAAACATGTTAAATATCCTTTAAATAATTTTAACATATATTTAAAATTAACCTTAACACTTTAACAGTATATTGACAACCAAAGTATTTCATTTCAGTATCCAAGACATCTGTTTGTATCTATATCTGCTTGTAATAACATAATAAACAATCATTTCAATAAACAGATGGTTGCCGGCATCAAACCGGCATCGTATTTGCTCTATGGGAAAATAAAAGACTAGGGCATGCAGGAATTAATATGGCGGCGGAGCAAGAGCTGGATATCAGGGGGATGATGGCACCGTTTGGGTTACTCAAAGTAACCCTGGCCTTTGAGGGCTTGGCTGTTGGGTCTATATTAAAAATCAAGGTAGGCGACAGGTCAACGGTAGATGATATTCTGAAAGTTTTGAAAAGATTTGCCTATCTGGTTTTGGATATTAGCAAGATTGAAGATTATTTTACTTTAAGCCTGAAAAAGAATTCGGGCTTGGAAAAACACCAAGAGCAACACTGATATAAATTCAACTTTATTTTTAGGAGGAAAAAATGAGTGATCTGGATCTTACAAGCATTGAGGTTTCAAGTACAGTTGATGCACGTGGAAGTGCCTGCCCGGGTCCGCTTCTGGAAGCTAAAAAAGGCATTGGTAAAGTAAAAGTAGGTGAAGTGCTGGAAGTCTATTCCAATGATTCCGGAACCAGAAAAGATATACCGGCTTGGGCGAAAAAAGTAGGCCACGAATATCTTGGTGTACTGGAAGCCGACGGTTATGACAAACACTTTGTTCGCAGGAAAAAATAGGCAGGTTCACATGGCAAGTCAGCAGAAGATATCCGGTAAAGGTAAAATTCTGATAATGGCTACAGAAAATTGTGCTTACCCGGGAGCAAACTCGGTGGGCCAGGCACATTCCACTTATCCAGCCAATACCTATATCATGCGGGTCAGGGCACCTGTTCTTTTTCCGGAGCAGTTTTATCTGGATTGTTTCAGGAAAGGCATCAGTGGGATAATAATTATGTCTTGTGGCGAGGAGTGTCCGTACGAAGGCGCTTACCACGCCCTGGCAAAACGGATAGACAAGGTTTACCAGTTGATGAAAGAAAATGGGCTCGATATTCGCCGGCTGCGTTTGACTGCCATTTGTACTGTTTGCAACCGGGCTTTTCTGAAAGAGGTCAACGACATGAACGAGTTGATTTCCGAACTGGGGCCACCGGTGCTTAAAAAGGCTGCTTAAGAGGCTACTGAAAAGCTAAGCGGGCGTAGATGCAGCCAGGTAAAATGTGGTTAAAAAGCAGAAGTTTTGATTGTTTTAAACCAGAAAAGGCCAGGCACAGTAATTTTGTGACAACTTTTTAAGGTGCTGCTTCCGGTACAGGTATGCCTGGCCGCATCAATCTTGCCCGGTAAGCAAGGAGACATACTGATGAAAGAAAAGCTTCGTTTGCAATATGATGCCCTGGTGGTTGGAGGTGGAATTGCAGGTTTGCAATCAGCTTTGGACCTGGCAGACCAGGATTTCAAAGTGGCGGTTGTGGAAAGAGATGCTACAATCGGTGGTAAAATGATTCGTTTGTCCAAGGTTTTCCCTACCCTTGATTGCGCCAGTTGTATCACAACGCCGAAGATGGCCGCCGCTGCCCATCATGACAATATCGATCTTTTCACTTATTGCGAAGTAAATTCTCTAAACCGCTCCGATGGGCAATTGGAAGCTTCCATTACCCAGAAAGCCCGTTACGTTGATGCCGACAAATGCATAGGCTGTCGCCAGTGCGAATATAATTGCCCGGTATATGTGCCCGATGATGAGCAGGGTGGTTTTAATTTACGCAAAGCTGCATATATCCCTTTTTCTAACGCTATTCCCCAGTTGGCCTTGATAGACGTAGAAAATTGTGCTCTTTGCGGAAAATGTGCCAAGGTTTGTCCTACAGATGCCATAGATTATGCTCAGAAGCCTGAAGATTTCATCATTGAGGCAAAGACCGCCGTTTTGGCAACCGGCTTCAGGCTGACTGATTTGAACCAGAAAAAGCAGTATGGCATGGGGCAGGTGGCAAATGTCATCAGCTCGCTTCAAATGGAGCGTTTATTGGCTCCCCACGGACCATACCAGAGGGTGATCAGGCCTTCTGATGGTAAAGAGCCTGAATCCATCGCTTATGTCCAGTGTGCCGGATCGCGTGATTTAAGTCTTGGTATCTCATATTGTTCAAGGGTCTGCTGCATGTATGCTATCAAGCAGGCCATGCTTCTTTCGGGGGCCTTGCCGTTGGCTGATATTACTATTTACTACATGGACATCAGGGCTTTTGGTAAAGGCTATGAGCAATTCTACCAGAATGCCAAGGCCATGGGTATTGAATTTGTAAAAGCTAAAGTGGGTCTCATCGAACAAGGTGAAAACCATAATGTTCTTCTTAGAATAGAAGAACAGGAAGGTGACGGAAGGGTAACCCGGCGTGAGCATGATCTTGTGGTCTTATCTTTGGGAATGATACCTGATTGGAACCCGGCCGGAATATGTAAAGTGACTACTGACGATGATGCTTTCATCAAGTGTATTCAGCCAAAGCTTTCACCGACCTTAACTGAAATGGAAGGTGTTTTCGTGGCAGGCACAGCCGCCGGACCCAAGGACATAGTTGATACCATTGCTGAAGCGGGTGCAGCGGCTATGGAAGCATCCAACTATCTCAATTCGTTGGCTTCAGGCAGGGCTGCCTGATTATTTATACTTTCAATAAAAAGTATATGTATATGTATAAAGCTGTTAATTTTCAAATCTTTTACGGAAAGTTATGGTGCCACTTTACACTGATTGAAGCAATAATGCGGTCAAAGGAGTTACAGGGCAATGTCATCTGATAAGGACAAGCAGTCAACAAGCGAGCAGAAGAAAGTCGGAATATATATTTGCCATTGTGGAGGAAATATTTCCGATCATGTAGATGTGGAGAAGCTTGCCGAGAAAGTAAAGGATATCGAGGGCGTTGCGGTTGTGCACACCAATACGTTCATGTGCTCTGACCCAGGGCAGGAACTGATCCAAAATGACATCAAAGATGGTAAAGTAGACAGAGTTGTCGTGGCTTCCTGTGCGCCCTCGTTGCACGAGCTGACTTTCAGGGGGGCTATCAAACGCGCCGGCATGAACCCTTATCTTTACGAGCATGCCAATATCCGTGAACAGGTAAGTTGGGTCCACCATGGTCAGCCGGCTACCGAGAAAGCCGCCGGCTTGGTTGCCGGAGCGGTTGCAAAGGCATTGAGATTGGAGCCCCTGGAGCCGATTCGGGTTGAAGCCCATCGCCATGCCACTGTTATCGGTGCCGGAGTATCCGGGTTAAGGGCAGCTTATGATCTGGCCCGGCGTGGTCTGGAAGTAGCATTGGTTGAAAAGTCACCTTTCTTGGGTGGACAGACTGTTAACCTTGGCAGTTTGGTTCCCACCGGGGAACTGGCTGAAGAAGTCATTACCCAGATAGCAGAAAAAGTTCTGAGCAATGACAGGATAAAAATTTATACTTGTACCCAGGTTACCGGATGGGAAGGATTTGTTGGCAACTTCCGATTAACCTTGACCCGAAAACAACCTTCCGATGCGCAGTCAATCGCCCTCTTGAAGAAAGCAAAAGATCACAACTTGGCTGAAGGCGAATATCTTCAGGCTGCAGGCGTTTTCCCGGGCAATGTGCCTGAAAACGAACAGACAATTTCTATAGATACCGGAGCCATTGTAATGGCAACCGGTTTTAAATCATATGTGCCACGTGAAGGTGAATATGGGTATTTAAAAAGCAATGCGGTAATAACCCTTCCGGAGCTAGTAAAGTTGCTTTCCCGGTATCCAAACCGTAGGGGGAAATTCTTGCAGGTAAATGGGAAGCAGGTAAGGAGAATTGCCTTTATTCATTGCGTTGGCAGCCGTCAGATACCAGGTATCCACGAATCTGACCAGGAAGGCCATTTGAACGAATACTGTTCGCGTACTTGTTGTGCCGCTATCCTCCAGGCTGCAGTTCAAATCAGAAAGGCATTTCCAGGAACGCGGGTTTTCGATTTTTACCGAGATATCCGCACTTATGGACGTGGGCAGGAAGATGTTTACGAAGAAGCTTCCAAGCTCAGGGTTACCTTCTTCAGATTTGAGCCTGAAGATCAGCCACAGGTTGAAACGATTTCAAACGGCCAATTTCCACTGCAAGTGAGTGTCAAGGATACCCTGACATTCGGTGAACAGATCGATGTGCCGGTTGATTTGGTTGTCCTCGCTACTGCGATGGAGCCAATGCCCATTAAGGATTTGGTTGAGCTCATGAAACTTCCCGTGGGAGCTGACCGTTTCCTGCAGGAAGTTCATCCAAAGTTGAGGCCTGTTGAAGTGGCCAATACGGGCGTCTTGTTGGCAGGTACCTGTCAGGCACCAATGGATGTGGGTGAAGCATGCAATGCGGCCCAGGCTGCTGCCGCCAAAACGACTGCTTTGCTTGCCAGGGGCTATGTGGAGTTGGATCCTTTTGTAGCCCGTGTTGATACAGAAAAGTGTGAAGGCAATGGTTTGTGCGAACAAGCCTGTCCAATAGATGGTGCAATTCAAGTTAAAGAGAAAGAGGTCGATGGGCAGATTGTCAGGAAAGCTGAAATCACTCCGGCCCTTTGCACCGGATGTGGTATTTGTGTTGCTGTTTGTCCTTCGCGTGCTCTTGACATCAATGGTTGGACCCTTGAACAATATGAAGCAATGGTGGACGCAATAGTTGCTGCCTGAAGTTTTCAGGTTGCAGGGGAATTAAAAAAATGGCGAATAGACTAAGCAAAGAAGAAATGAAAGCGTTACGACAACAGCGTAAAGCATATATAGACAATGCTCAGCAAGTCATGAAGAAGCAACGTAAGCTTATAAAGGCAATTAAAGAGCAAATAAAAGAAGAAGGCAAGACTGTGCCCCAAATAGCCGAGGCCACTAAGCTTCCAAGTGACCAGGTATTGCTCTACATTGCAACCTTACGAAAGTACGGTCAGGTTGTCGAGGTGGAACAAGAAGGTGATTACTTTTCTTATAGGCTTAACGCAGACGCTTGATAATATAATATCCGGCAAATGTTAATCAACAGGAGAATAAGGATATGGGTGCCACTGTTAACCCGGAACTTGTAGACAATTTGGAGAAGTTCGGGATTGCCGATGCTTCGGCCTGTTTCAATTGCGGTAATTGTACTGCGGTTTGTTCACTTTCATCCGAAGATACTCCTTTCCCACGTAAAGTGATTCGTTACCTTCAGCTTGGGCTGAACGACCGCCTGGTTCAAAGCCCTGAACCATGGTTGTGCTACTATTGCGGCGAATGCAGTGAAACTTGTCCTCGGCAAGCAAATCCCGGGGAAGTTATGATGGGACTGCGAAGATATCTGACATCAGCCTATGATTGGACTGGTATTTCAAGACTTTTTTATACTTCAAAGATCTTTGAAGTTTTATCTATTCTGGTCATGGCCGCCTTGGTGGGGCTGGGTTTTTATTTTTACCATGGACCTATGCTTACCGATCGGGTGGCTTTGAACGTGTTTGCTTCAAACAGGGTCATAGAAATCCTGGATCTCGTCATGCTGGCTGTACTTTCATTTCTTTTGTTATCCAATGCCTGGCGACTTTTCAAGGCGGTGATGGGTGACCCAAAGCAGTACCCGGAGTTGAACATGTCGGCTAAGCAGCAGGCCCTGAACCGTCCTTTCATGGGGGTTCCTCTGCGAATATACCTTTCAGAAGCCAAAGAATTTTTAGTCCAATTTTTGACCCAAAAAAGATTCGGAAGCTGTGGTACTGCATCGCAACGCAAGCAGTGGCTGGTCCATTTTCTGATAATGACGGGTTACAGCTCGGTTTTCCTCCTGGTAGTGGTCGGCATCCGCTGGTTCCAGAGAGATATATTTTATCCTATTTGGCATCCTGTTCGTCTGCTGGGATATTATGCCACCTTTGCTATCCTTTATGGAACCACTTATGCGATTGTCGGACGTCTTAAGAAAAGCAAAACTGTATATGAAAATTCACATTCTACCGACTGGGCGTTTTTGATTCTGCTTTGGCTGACCACCTTCAGCGGTATCCTGATTCACTTTACACGTTGGCTGGAAATGCCACTGACCACA
>JALVQM010000412.1 GCA_027025615.1 Desulfobacteraceae bacterium
CCGCCAGATTTGCCGCGTAACGGCGATCATTAAGATAGCCCAGGCGATGGCAGGTTGAAAGCGCTTGCTGAATATCTTGGGGGGAAAATCCCTTTTTTCGCATTTTGGCTGCCAATTCAGCGCAACTATGGTCACGTGAAGTCAGCCGTGCAAGAGCATATTTGAATGCTTTTTTTTCATTCATCGCAGCAATTTCAACACCGCTGTGCCCGGATCAATCGAATGCAGCTCCCGGCTTGAAGCCCAGTTTACGGAGAATAATGGCAAGTGGGCAAAATTTGGTAAAAGCGGACTGGAGAAGATTTGCCCCTACAAAAGCTGTAAACCAAAGCCAGTATGAGCTGTGAAACACAGACAATAGCAGGGAAACCAGTATCATTGCACCGGCAAAACCAAATACCAAACGATCAACGTTCATGGCAACCTCCCATGGATTGTGTTTTTGTCTTTTCGTTTCAGAGCCGGAGTTTATCCGAAAGTTACAATAATAAGCGCTTACGGTTTTTCCGCCAGGCTGAACATACGGCGGGTCATATCTTCCACAACCAGTGGAATAAGTTTGTTATTTATATAATATAGGGCCTGGCGGCGGGCCTTGGGGAATGTAAGGTGTCCTTTTCGCCCTGAATCACTTCGGCTGGCAAAGGCAATTCCGGTGTTGATGTCTATCAGGGAAAAAGATGTAGCCCAGTTCACGTAACGCCATTTGCCCGTGGCGGCGTCCTCGGGGGCCGGATTGATGCTGATTTTGCCTTGTAACACTACTTGAGCTTTATCCTTAGTGCCTGCAATTGACAAACCTCTTCTTGTCAGCGCTTCCAGCATATAACTGCGGACATTGTCTGCTCCGTCACCGCTTATTTCGACAGCCAACTGGAAATCATGCAATAGCAGCCTTGCAAATTCGGTTTCTATGATTTCTTTTGTAACCGGGCTTGGCGCCATTGCAATACCCGGTTTCAGAACTCCCATCTGCGAAGCAAGCCTCTGACGACGGTTAAATTGATCTGCGGCAGTTTTGAGTATTTTGAGCTTTAACAGATAATCGTTTTGCTGCTTGTATTTTTCAAATAGTTCGACTAGTTGTCTGTCAATGCCTTCAATTTCCCGCTGAAGCCTGTCCCAGGTTTTTGCCCGGTCCAAAACCGCCAGGGCCAGGTATTCATCTTGTTGGCGGACCACCTGGGCTATGCGAATCCCGGAGACTACCACGTTGGTGGAGACTTTGTTTGTGGCGATGATTTGTTGTTTGTGGCGATGGGTATTTTTATCTTCGGTGTTTGAGCGGTAGTCCTCATAGACCGCGGTTGAAGCCTGGATATGACTTTTGAAAATTTTTGCGATTTCGGCTCTGGCATTGGCAATCGCCCTTTGCCTGTCAGCTCCGCTGCCAATGGCGGTAAGAAATGCTGAAGCCGGATATGCGCTTGAATTAATAGCCACAGTTGTGGCCGGCAAAGGATTTGTATCGCCTTCCGGGTAATCTGCTGATTGTTGTTTATGGAAATTGCCGTTTTCATGGCGTTCCAGATCGGACATGGCCTTGTCTGCATGGCGTATTACCGTGTTCGTGTCGGGTGCCTGCTGTTTCACTGCCCTGGATGTGCAGGAGCTTAAAGCAAGACAGCTGATTGCAAAGATAAGAAAGAACGTGACCAGCGGTCGATCATGGCTCGTTTTTCGTCTGAAAAATTTTTTCATGGCTGCTGCCTTTTCTGGTGGTTGTGTTTTTCTTGGTTCAGCGAACTGTGCGCGCAACCAGGAAATACTTCTGGCCCGGCATAACAGTAAAACTCGGAACCTGCCTTTGCTCAACCAGTTTGCCTCCAGCGTCCAGAAATTCCATTTTGCCCTGCCAGGTTCCGGGCTCAAGACGACCAAGGGCCACCCGGATCCTGGAGGGTAACATACGCCAATGTCTGATGTCGGCGTTTTCCGTGGCTAGCATGGCTCCCTGGGTAATAATGTGAACCAGAAACCCCCAGTTCTTGTTTGATTCTTTTTCAACCTTGCGTTTGATAGCCAAGGCGGCCAGGTACTTGGCCGTCAGACGGGCAATGGCCTTGGCCTTTATTCTGGAGATCCGGTTTTGCAAATTGATTTTGGCAATGGCAGCTATATTTTCTGCTTCCGTTGTTTCGAAACTGTGGGTCAATCCCTGGTCGTTGGTTAATATCAGGCGGCTGTTGACCACTGAAAAATGCGGTTCGACGAATTCAGGATAAGCAAGCTTGAGAACATATCCATCCGGCATGGTTACCCAGAAGGAGGCTTCCTGCTTCTGGGCTCCGGGGCCATTGTAGTGAACCATAATGACTTCAGTTGTTGCAAAACTTTCATCAGCAAGGCTGGTTTCCAGTTCCGGGTATTCATTCAGCAACAATTGTACCTGGTCGTCGAAATCCAGCATCCGGGCGGCCGATATTGCCTTGCGTGCCAGAACAGGTGGCGCAGGGACACCGTAAACCGGCCAGTATTGCTCACGGTAAACAGTCAATGCCTTTTTGTATTCAATAAAGGCGTCGTTGAGAGCTCCCTGGCTTTCATAGAGCAAGCCCATTAAAAAACGTATAAAGGCGTCTTCCCGGTAAACATTACGCACTTGTTCAGGGTATTGGTCGTTGAAAAGATTCAGTTTTATATCGACCCTGCGGGCTTCCACCAGGGCGTCTTCCCACATTCCCAGGGCTGAGTAATTCAGGGCCTGGTAAAGATTGATCAGGGCGGATTCAAAATCTTCACCGGGATAGGTACGCATATTGTCGTTAATCAGGAAGGTAGAGGCCTCCTGGCTAATGGAACGGGTGTATGCCTCTTCCAGCAATTCATCTGCCTGTGACAGCAAGCCAATGCTCAGCTCCCACTGACCGGCATAATGGGCGACAGCCCCCTTGTCCAGAAAGTATAAAACTTTATCCCTGGAACCATAAGCACGTTTGTTGCGATCGAACAACTCCAGGGCAGCCCTGTAGTTCTGCTGCTCCAGCATTTGGTTGACTTGCATCTGAAACTGAATGCCGGGGCCGCAACTTACAACCGACCATGCCATAATAAGGCTCAGCGCTGCGGCAAACTGCCAAGCGCTGAACCGGCCGGCGACATGGAGGTTTACACGGCGGATCAACTTGCACGTTTTACCCATGGATAGCACGGTCCCTGAAAGCTGGCATAGAATAGATTAATATAATAAAATTTCCTGATTTTTTGCTTCTCTAAACCCGGTAATTAGGTTACTTGATTTTATTACCAGGTTGT
Source organism: Desulfobacteraceae bacterium (assembly GCA_027025615.1). Taxonomy (GTDB): domain Bacteria; phylum Desulfobacterota; class Desulfobacteria; order Desulfobacterales; family Desulfosarcinaceae; genus JALVQM01. The sequence continues at coordinate 3,256 of JALVQM010000412.1, forward strand.
TTTGGGGCGCTTAATAAATTTTTTTATCTGTTTTTCCCCTATCCAGGCCTTGATATTGTTTTCAAGTGATACCAGTTCCAGGTTGACTTGATAAAACATGACCGCTTTGCCTTTGATTTCATCACGAATTGAATTTATGCTGCCTATGAGCATGAAATCGGCGCCATATTCTTCTCCAGGGCTTTTTACGGTTTCCTGGGTGGCATTACTGGCCATATCAACTCTTTCCTCGCGGATTTGTCCCCGTTCACTGCTGGAGGCAACAAATTGCACCCGCCCGGAATTGATCAAAGCTCTTTCAAGATTTTTGACGAAAGTTTCAACGTTGATGTGCTCACTGGTCTTGTTTCTGACCCTGCCTACGATTACAGCCGGTGCTTTCTGTCCATGACTTGCCATGAAACGCTCAACCCAGGGACGCGATAAGCAATCCTGGATCATTTCTTCTGCCACCAGCCTGGAGTCGGTGTCATTCCATCTGCCGCTGAGGTCAATGGTTTCATCCACCGCACGGCGTTCGACCTTTGGACCGCTGGCACATCCTGCCACCGCCCAGACAAGAATAAAAAGCACAAAAAGTCTTCCCCATGTTCTGCACATCATGGTTGCCTCCTAGATTGGCGATCTATAGTATTGGTTTTTATTGTATTGCAGAGTGCCTGCATTGGTTTTTTGCCAGTGAAAGCTGTGAATTAAAATCATTTATCCTATTATAAAGTATGAAACCCAAAATACCAGCAAAAGATGCTTGAAACCTTACGCAGTTGTGCCTATGTTGGGCAAGATCAATGACAATGAAAAGAATGGCTGTTTTCGGCCTTTAATGCAATAAGGAAAATGGAGATACAGATATGGCTTTTGAAACGCGGGAAGAAGTGTTGGAAAAAGTGCTCAGCATGAAACGCCCTGTTTGCCCCCATTGCGGGGCCGAGATGCAAATTTGGGAAGTTCCACCCATAAATTTTTCTGATGGTTTAGGGTGGGGTGCTCCGTATCTTTTTTTATGTATTAATGACCAATGCCCGATTTTTGTAAATGGATGGGATGAACTTGAAGAGAATTACGCCCAGCATGCTTCCATGCGCTGTTACAATTATCCAGGCACAAACGATTTTGGCTTCATGCCTGTTTTTAGTTCCATGGGAGGCAAAGGCCAGATTATTGACGACGAGGAAATGGCCGCCCAGGAAGCCTTGAAGGAAAATATAAAGAAAGGTTTTTCTATTTTGGCCGAATGTTGGGTTAGCAAGGACGGGGTTTCTGTCATGCGCTTGTTGATGGATGCTACTGAACCTATGCGTGTAAGGGTAAAGGCGGCTGAAATGATAGGCGATATGGGAGAAATAGAGGCCATTGAGCCCTTGCGCAGTATGAAAGTCGGCAATCAGGTACTGAAGAAAAATATCGAAGATGCCATTGTCAAGATTCACAACCGCAATTTTACCCGGGAATGCCCTTTTTGCGCTGAAATTATTAAAAAACGTGCCAAAGTTTGCAAACATTGCAACCGGGAAGTGGCTGGTTTGTAAATACTTGAAAATTTGCCTGACACGCTGAATTTTCTTTTTTTGGCACAAAGCACGGGTTCTCAGTTTTCATAAATAGATGGATACCAGCAAGGCCAACGGATTTCAGGGGCCACACGGTGACACCCTTAACTTGCTGCGGCACGATCTTGGAAGATACAACCCACGTGCTGTGGTTGTTTTCGGGTCAATGGCTCGACTGTTGGCCGGGATTGAGCTTGCCCAGCCTCCTAATGATATTGACGTTATGGTGATTGGAGATTTGCTTCCGGAAACCATCTCCAAGCGTAGCTACCCGGTTGCTTGTGAACTTCATCGCATCCGAACCCATCGGATGATCAATATTGCTCAAATTCTGCGTTATGATCCCAGGCCGCTAGCCCTGTTCCGGCTGTATGGAAGTGTTTTGGCCCGTCGGCATTGTATTGATGTAATAGCGGCCTGTCTGCTTCTCGGCCCGGAGTACAGGAACTTTGGTATCGAACAGATCGAGGTGGACGGGCGTCCGGATGAGCGTGATTATTCTATTCACCATGTATTGCTTGGCCACAGGTGGTGGAAGCAGCTGAAAAAATATGCCGCCTTGCGTCGAGGCCCTTTGAAACGCTACAGTGACAAATTGGCCGGAGTGTATGAATTCCAGCCCCGGCCATGACCCGCAATTCTGAAAATTACAATACCGCCCGAATTTTACTTTTTTGCAGAAATGTCATGAGGCATTCTTGTCAGTCCCGATTCGATGGGCCACGTTGACGTTCATGCTGTCGTAACTGCGAAAAATCAGCCTTTCCTTTTCCAGGCGATCGGCAGGCAAAGGCTCAGGTCTTTGTTTGTTTTTGATTTTTTCAAGGGCTATGGAAGGTGTGGGTATGTCCTCCATACTATTGCCAAGCCTTTGGCCCGTGATTGGATCAAGGACTATTGCCTGGTCTCCGTCTGAAACTACCGCCAGTGGAAGAGGGGCGGTTTCTAGGATGCGGGCCGCTGCAATAGCTTCTCTTTCCCTTGAACCCAGCGAGCCTGCAGCACACTTGATTACCATGAAACGCCGTCCGTTGACAGAAACCACGAGATCCAGGCAGGATTCATAAACCTGGTTTTGCACGCTGAAGGCAATGGGAAGATTCACTTCAATATCCGATTTACGGTAGCCTTTGGAGTTGACCAGGAAAAGCTCTACTTTTTGGCGGTTTTCTTCGGCACCCACGTTGGGGACTTTTTGTCCGGTAATAAAATCGGTTATGGTTTCAGTTGACTGAGACATTCGGTGTCCTTTCTTCGATTGATTTTTCCCTCCAATACATGGCGACCATGGTGGTACCTACAATCAATGTTCCACCGGCAATGGTCCACTTTCCGGGCACCTCGCTTGCCAAGAGCAAGGCGAAAATTGCACCGTAGACCGGTTCCAGGGAAGCTATGACCCCGGCCAGTTGAACTCTGATTTGTTGCAGGCTGCCGATGAAAAGTGCGTGAGCCAAAGCAGTGCAAACAACTCCCAGCAGGACAAGGCCCAGGATATCTCCGGTGGACAAAAGGATTGGTTTGCCGGCAACCGCCGGCAGCACAAATGCCAGGGCGGCAAAACCATTCTGGTAAAATGCAACGGTAATGGCCGGGGTGCGGGTGACAAGCTTACGGTTCAGCAATGAAAGGATGGAAAACAGCAGACCGGAAACAATCCCCCAACCGGTGCCTACTACCACCCGGTCGCCCCAGGAATAAGGCCATACAATCATTACAAGGCCGAGACTGACCCCGGCGGCGGTAAGTCCATCCCGTTTTCGGAAAGGTTCCCTGAAAAAAAACGGTTCCAATACAGTGGTGAAAACCGGGAAAGAAGAATAGGCCAGCAGGCCGACCGCCACGGTTGAGACTTGGACTGACTTGAAAAATGTCCACCAGTGAAGAGCGAGCAGCAGGCCCGCTGTTGCCTGTAATCCAAAATATTTGTTCCAGCCGGGAGCTTCAAGGCGTCCGGTAAAAGCCAGGATAAGCCCAAGGCTGAAAAAGGCAAGCAGCGTACGTGCCAGGACGATTACCAGGGGGGGCTGCAGCACAAGTTTGCCGAGCACTCCTGCCATCCCGAAAAGAACTACCGCCAGGTGAATTTTTAGCAGACCGCACCGTTCTTGATTCATGGGCAAGCCAAGACTCAGGAGGTAACCAGGCTCTGGCCGGTCATTTTTTCCGGCTGTTCAATTTCCATGATCCGGCAGATGGTAGGTGCGATGTCTCCCAGGGCACCTGGTCGTAATTCCACGCCCTTACGCTTTTCATCTACCAGGATCAAGCGTACCGGATTTGTGGTATGGGCCGTATGGGGACGGCCGTCTGTGTCTACCATTGTTTCTGCATTGCCGTGATCTGCGGTTATCAGAACCACTCCTTGTTTATCCAAAATCGCCGGCACTATGCGTCCGACACAGCCGTCCACCGTTTCACAGGCCTTTACCGCGGCTTTGAGCACTCCGGTATGACCAACCATATCCATGTTGGCAAAGTTCAATACGATCAGGTCATAATCGTCGTTCTCGATTCTGCGCATGACTTCATCGGTAACCTCAACGGCGCTCATTTCCGGTTTCTGGTCGTAAGTGGCTACCTGGCGGGGGGATTGAATGAGGCAGCGGTCTTCGCCGGCAAAAGGTGTTTCTTCGCCGCCGTTGAAAAAATAGGTGACATGGGCGTATTTTTCTGTCTCGGCTATTCGCAATTGACGCATGCCCTGGTCACTGACCACCTCGCCCAGGATCTGCTCCAGGTGTTCAGGTGGAAACGCTACGGGAAGGGTGAACTCTTCATCATAAAGGGTCATGCAGACAAAGCCTGCCAGCCGGGGAATACGCTTGCGCTGGAAGGGTTTAAAAGTCTCGGAAGTAAGGGCCCTGGTTATTTCCCGGGCGCGGTCAGCCCGGAAGTTGAAAAAAATTACTCCATCCCCGTCTTCAAGTACAGCCAAAGGAAGACCGTCAGGCCCCTTAACAGCCATGGGCTTTATGAATTCATCAGTTTCGTCATTCTGGTAGGCCTGGCTGACGGCAGCGGCAGGATCGTCCACCAGGCGCCCCTGGCCCAGGGTATACAGGTCGTAAGCCTTTTCAATGCGGTCCCAGCGTGTGTCTCTGTCCATGGCCCAAAAACGACCGCAGATGGTTGCAACCTGTCCCACACCGATTTTTTTTGTTTCGGTTGCAAGTTGTTCCAGGTAGCCTGCCCCGTTTGTGGGAGGGGTATCCCGTCCATCAAGGATGGCATGAATAAAAACCTGGCGGAGGCCCTGGCGGCGGGCCAGCTCCAAAAGTGCAAGCAAGTGGGTAAACTGGCTGTGGACGCCGCCGTCTGAAACCAGCCCCATGAGATGCAGGCGGCCGCCACTGTCAGCTACCTTGTTGATTGTTTCAAGTAAAACCGGGTTGTTGAAAAAACTGCCGTTTTCTATGGCCAGATCGATTCGCAACAGGTCCTGGTAAACCACACGACCTGCTCCCAGGTTGAGGTGACCGACTTCAGAGTTGCCCATGATGCCGTCGGGAAGTCCCACTGCCCTGCCGGAAGTTTGCAAGCGGGTTGTTGGATAGATTTGGACCAGTCGGTCAAGGACAGGTGTGTTTGCCATGAAAACCGCATTGGTTTCATTTTCAGGTCCAAGTCCCCATCCGTCAAGGATCATAAGCATAACCGGTTTTGGTTTTGGCATCGGGTTCCTCCTGTGGTTGGACCGTAATCAATCTATTATTATTTCCCGGCCCCGGAATGGCTGGCTGGAATCTATAACCTCTTCTTCAGTAGCGGCAGCTTCGATTTCGAATCGTTGAGCCTCGGCCCAGAGGCCTTCGAGATCGTAGAAACGACGTGTTTCTTCATAAAAAACATGAATGATAACGTGGCCGTAGTCCAGCAAAACCCAGTGCCCTTGTCCTGTTCCTTCAATGTTCAGGGGTTTGATCGCCTGTTTTTTCAATGTTCTTTTAATATGATCGGCAATGGCGGTAACCTGCCTGTTGGACCGGCCGCTGCAAATGATAAAGGCATCGGCCAGGGATGTCATTTCCCTGACATCAAGAACAATTATTTCCTGGGCTTTTTTGCCCCTGGCGGCCTTGATAAAAGGTTCCAGGCTTGCAAGAAGAGGTTCGCTGGTCATAGATAAAGTCCTTTTTCCTTGATATAGGCAGCAACAGCTTTGGGTACCATTGCCTCGATCGGCAATTTGTTTTTTAAACAATTCCGGATGTGCGAAGATGAGATATCCAAAGGTTTAATTTCCACGGGATATACCGGTTGCAATTCAGGGTGTCGAAAACACCTATGAAGTTCATCGTAGATATAGTCCAATGATAGCGTGGAGTTAAGATAGGTTTCAAGCTGTTTTACCAGGTTGCCAGTGACTTTGTCGTTTTGCACGGGGCGGGACATAACGGCCATGCAGCTTTCAGACATCAGCCGGAACCAGTCTTTCCAGGAATGAATCGAAAGAAAAGCGTCAAGTCCCAGGATAAAAAACAGGGCTGCCTCTGGTTTCACCTTGCCCCTGACAGTTATGATGGTGTCGATGGAAAACGAAGGTCCGGGCCTTTGCATCTCCAGGTCAGAAACATGCATTTTTTTGCTTCCCGCCAGGGCCAGACGTATCATCGATAGTCGATGTTTACCTGGAGCAAGGCACCTTGCGGTTTTATGGGGTGGTGTAGCGCAGGGAATAAAATAGATTCTGTCAAGCTCAAGCAGTCGGACCACTTGGCTGGCAGCGGTCAGGTGCCCCTTATGGATCGGGTTGAAAGTACCACCGAAAAGGCCAATCCGGCGGCCTTCAAAACTATTATCGGTCTTTGTCGGCATGCTCAGCGAGAACAAGTTGTGCCAGGCGCTTTACAAGTTCATCCAGTCCCTGGCCGGTAACGGCGCTGATGGTCATTATCTCATTATCAGTGGCCGATGCAATAAAAGCCCTGGCGTTATTCCGGGCCTTTGGCAGATCCAGTTTGTTAAGAACCACCAGTTGTGGCTTGGCTGCCAGGTCCGGGCTGTAACTTTCCAGTTCCTTGTTGATGGTGTGGTATGAGTCCAAAGGGTTTCCGGGATCGATTTCAGCGGTATGCAGGATGTGGACGACTATCCGCGTTCTTTCCACATGTTTCAGGAAACGGATGCCCAGACCGGCACCCTGGTGAGCGCCTTCAATCAAACCGGGTATATCCGCCACCACAAATGGCTCGTATCCTGGAGGGGCAACTACTCCCAAGTTGGGAACAAGGGTTGTAAAAGGGTAATCGGCGATTTTGGGTCGGGCAGCGGAGATGGCGCTGATCAGGGTTGATTTTCCGGCATTTGGCAGACCTACCAATCCCACATCGGCAAGAAGCTTCAACTCCAGTTTCAGTTCCAGGGTAATGCCCGTCTCGCCGGGTTGTGCATGGCGTGGTGCGCGGTTGGTGGATGAACGGAATCTGCGGTTTCCAAGACCGCCCCGGCCGCCTTTGGCTATTACCACTTGGCTTCCGGCATGGTCC
>JALVQM010000413.1:0-3029 GCA_027025615.1 Desulfobacteraceae bacterium
TTCACTGATGAAGAATTATTTAGGGATAAACTCCATTGGCGGCTACACGGAAACGCTGAATATTACAGGGATTGGTCTGCTCACTGGTTTTGGCGAAGCCTTGCTGGATCCCCCGGTCAGTCGTGGTGACCACACCTATACCTTGAATCCCGGTTCGGCAACAACCATCCTGCAGATGGATGGCGCACCTGTGGGAACCACCCGAAGTGGCAGCGACTACCAGGCCACATACCTTGCCTTTCCCCCGGCCGCCATGGAATCGGTATCAGAGAGAACGGAACTAATCGACCAAATCCTCAATTGGTGAGCACGGTTTGAAGAAATAAAGGCACGTGCTGCCGACAATGGCTGGTCACGCTACTTGTTATGATTACATGATACCGAAACCGTTCGCCAGAGCCGGCATTTGACAATGTTTATTTGTCGGTCTCACAATCATCGCGGCATGCCGTTTTTACCGACCCTAACCATTCACCCGCCAGGACATTTCTCCATGGTTACCCTGATATTATGGATGATGCCCGACCATTGCCGGTAGAAACATGGGCCAGGGGAATTTCTTATTTTGGGACAGGAAGACCTGGGTGGGTGTGTTTCTATCTTCATTATCACCAACACCCAACTGTCCCTGGTGGTTTGCTCCCCAGGACCAGAGTGAGCCGTCAGCAGTAATACATAGGCTGCTGTTAAATCCGGAACTGATGGCGATACAGTTACCGGGTATGCTATTTATTTGCGTTGGCACCTGTTTGGATACAGTATTACCAAGACCCAGCTGTCCCCAATTATTATACCCCCAGGCCCAGACAGATGTATAGGGAGTTCCATCTGAGAGTAAACCGAGACTGAAATCCCAACCTGCTGCCATAGTAATCCAATTATTTGAGGTCCCAATTCTTGAGGGAATATCTCTTTCAATGGAATCATTCAGCCCTAATTGACCCCGGTTATTGTATCCCCAGGAATAAAGAGCACCATCAGATCGGATACCAAGGCTGTGATCATAGCCTGCCTTTATTGCAACCCAGTTACTGAATGTGCCCACCCGTGTAGGGATCAGGCTTGAATAATAATTCCCCATGCCAAGCTGGCCATGATCATTTTCTCCCCAGGACCAGAGTGATCCGTCTTGCCGAATGCCAAGATTGAAAAAATCTCCGGCGGCAACAGCCACCCAGTCGTTGAATGATCCAACCTGGACCGGTGTATTCCTTTCATTAGTGTCACCCAACCCTAATTGATATCTTTCATTCTTACCCCATGCCCAAAGGGAGCCATCCGCACGAATACCCAGACTATGAGTATAACCTGCGCTCACGGCTTTCCAGTCGTTAAATGTCCCCACTCGTGTTGGTATTTTTTCAGTTAATTTTGTGTTACCGGTGCCAAGTTGGCCATAACTATTTGATCCCCATGCCCAAAGAGAACCATCAGAACGAATGCCAAGGCTGTGATAATAGCCGGCTGATACACGGACCCAGTCGTTTGTTGTTCCTATACGTATAGGTATGTTTCTGTCTCTGGTATCACCGAGACCCAGCTGGCCAAGAAAATTATATCCCCATGCCCAGAGCGAACCGTCTGAACGAATGCCAAGGCTGTGATTGCTGATGGTTACCAAACTCCATCCGGCAGGAGCTGTGCTTAACCTGCTATAGGCACGTCTGGCACCGGCGCTATCCAGGCCACTGAAAACAGGACCGAAATTTTCCGGACCGAAAGCGACCCCGATTGCTGGTTCATCGGTACCCCAGGCGGACAGAGCGCCCAGATTCTGCAAAGGACCGAAAAAACCGGTTTCATGGCTGAAAAGCTGGGCGACCGGACTGTCAACAATGGTCAGTTGCCGACCGAATGACCAGAAAGCATTATTATGGCGCAGTGTCCAGGTGACCAGGCAGTCACCGGTCCTTCTGTTATTGGGAAGTTGGCCTGTATTTGCGCCGCAGGCAACATCGACAAGATTAACGAAATCACCGGTGTCCAGTCTTTCCAGATAGGACGTTGCCGATGGCGGCACAAAAGCCCGGCTTGGCAGGTAACGGGCAAAAAGTTCTCCGGAATCAACATGTTTGTTGGTGACCCAGACAATCAGATACATATTGGTGACCGGGCAGAAGGAGACGGCAGGATGGGAATGGCCTCCATACAACATCTGGCCCACGCTGATGGCTGTCAACTGTGGATAGTACTCTATCTTTTCGTGTGTTCCCGAGACTTGCTGGCTGGCGACAAACACACCGTAAACATTTCGACTGGCCGGATCATTGATGTCAAACACAACAAGAAATTCGTCCTGGAGGCTGTCATAGGCCACATCGGGATGAGCTATGGAATGGCCACGGTCCACCAGGATACTCAGATTTTGCCACAGGTTTGTACCATCGACGGAGACCTTGGTGCCGGTAATATATGCCTTGTCATAGGAGGGAAGGGTGTATGCCTCCAAGACAACAAAAAACATTTTGCTTTTACTGCTGTAGGCAATCCTCGGATTTCGGTCATCGGAAGATAAGGCAAAACCGCCGGTCTGATATTCATTATATCCGGCAGCGATTTCAAAGCTGTTCAGGGTATTGCTCGGTCCGCTCCAGGGAATAAACCGGCCGTAAATATCCCAATCGTGGCCGGTACTGATATTCAAAGGAACAGTGGTGTAGGACCAGACAACAAGATAGCGGTCAAAAAGAGGATCATAGGCCACATCCGGCTGGACGCAGCTATTGGGCAGGTCGGAAACAACATAGTTGGCTATATATTTGCCGTCAGCCGAAAGCCTGGCCGCATGAATCTGATCGGGTCCGGGCAGGATACTGTTGTGATACTGGTAAACAACGAGATATTCCCGGTGACGGGAATTATACGCGACCCTGGTGTTATCTGGAAGATCACCCGGGAATCCTGCAGTCAGGGAAAGCGTCGGATTAAATTCCAGAGCAGCGACGGCCATGGACGCTTGCAGAAGCAACAATAGTATCAGGGGCAGGAAATGAATTCTTTTCATCATGATGTTTCATGTCGGCAAAGAT
>JALVQM010000413.1:3039-3461 GCA_027025615.1 Desulfobacteraceae bacterium
GGTACGGGGAAAAGAGTGCCTGTGTCTGATGCGTAGACAGGCCACAGACTTTTCTACTGACAGGTGAACTGTTTTATTTCTTTTGCGGAATAACCTATTCTGACATAATCTAACTCCGTACGTTTCAGGTCGAATTCTCCTCCTCCGTCCAGACCGTATATTGAAAGATAATAAACATTAATTTCAGTATTGATAAGATAGGATATTGGTAACGTCGAGCCGTACAAAACATGACAGCCCTTGTCTCCGGATGCATTGTCAATGGTATAGGAAAAGATGAGGGATGAGGTGCCATTTATCATGCTTCGCTCTATTAACTCCGCCTTCACTGTGGAGCCACTGGTACTTGAATTACCACATATTGCAAAACCAAAATCGGTAAGAGAAATTGCGTTAGCCGGAAAGTTTACCGGCGCCACTAT
>JALVQM010000414.1 GCA_027025615.1 Desulfobacteraceae bacterium
CTTTTTTTCTTTTTTGGCAGCGGTGAGCTTCTCCCTGGAAATTTTCTCCCGCTCGACAATTATATCAAGAAAACGTTGTTCCTGATCCATTCCAATCTCTTAGAGTAATAAGTGCTTAAAAAGTATACCTACCATAACATCAATATTTAACTTCAATTTTATCCGGTATCAATATGGCATTAGCAATTACAGGATTATTACCGGTATATTGAAAAAGTTCAGATGTGAACAAACGGGTTATATCTATATACCGAGTCTTATACCCCTGAACCTTGGCATCAAAATATAGATAAAAATTCGAGGCATCATCAAGTTCGAAAATAAATGAATAGTTACCGGCGCTATCCGTTATCGCAACGGGAACATGTTGTTTTTTTGAAATTATTCCTTCTTTTGGAGATGGCCAGTGTTTGGTTAAATACACCTGACAACCTACGACGGGCTGTTGAAAATTATTCAAAACCCGGCCAGCGACCTGATATTGTTTCCTGTCGTGCCCATCGGTTACCCGTTGATATCGAGGAAAGCCTGAACATCCAAAAGTCAACAAGACGACAAACAAGAGGCAATACTCAAGAAAATGATTCTTAATCATAATGCACCTGCAACTGTACTTTCCTATTAAAAAATTTACCAAACCAACTTAACCATATACCCAACATTATTTATGGGACTGATACGTTTCACGTTAAATGTCACATAGTTATGATCTGATTTAATTTATCATCAAGGCAGGCTTTGCCTGCCTTAATGCCTTACTTCTGAACTCCTGTCAAAAAAACAAGAAAATTTTCAGGCACAGTGTTGGAGCCCGCCCCTGCGGGCGATTGGGGCGAATTGCCTGCACCGTCATTATCGCCCGCAGGTAAGCGAGCCTGCGAGACTCCGGGGGTGGGCTCCTACGATTTATTGGGGTGCGGGCAAAGCCCGCCTTTGTAATCAAAGACAAGCACAATAAACACCATCATTTATGGGTCTTGAAAAAATTCTTTTGAGCCTGCCGGGACACATATTGCCTAAGCACCTGTATCCTTTGCTTTATCCGCGTATATTGTTCTTCGTTTTGCTGCATATTTAAATTTTTCAAACTCTGGCGGTACAGGATAATTGCCTGTATATATCGCTTCCTCTTTTCCTCAAGGCCTGCATAAGCAAGTAATATCTTGTTATCATCGGGAGAAATATAAACAAGTTTCTTGAAATATCCTTCGGCCTCATCATATTTCTTATTTTGCTGGGCAAGATAAGACAAATTAAGTAATGCTGTTTTTTCTACCGGATTGCGCTGTAATGCATGACGAAAAAATTTCTCCGCTTCCTCGGGCTTATGATTCTGCAGAGCAATCATACCGGCATTGACCAAGGCCTTGGGATTTTCCGGGCTCAGAGAAAAAAGATGATCCAACAGTGACTGCGCTTCTTTGAAGCGTTGTTCTTGAATATAAAGTGCGGAAAGATTTACAAGAGTATTTATGTGGTTAGGTTCTTCCTTAAGCACAGCCTGGTAATAACGTTCAGCCCGGCCAAAATCTCTGTCGTGTTGAGCCTGTAGAGCAATCTGATAAAAATAGGCCGATTGATTTTTTGATTCCGTAAATACAACCGGCCGATGTGATTTTGGGGATGGTGATGGCTGAGACTCTGAACTTTCGCTTAGATCATCAACATTTTGTATTATGGGATAGGGCTCCTGCTGATCGACGATGCCGGCGGCATCGGGTTGCTTCTGCGCTCTGAAAGGTGTTGAATTAGGCGTAACATCAGAGAGGGGTTCCTTCTCCCTTTCATCAGGCAAAGTTGCTTTTTTCCCAGCTACGGAAACAGCGGCATTACCTTGCAGAGTCGAAACACTGTTTTTTCTGCTCTTTTCACTGTTTTTAATCTTTCTTGGCTGCTCATCCCTGGAAACAGGTGCCGATGCAGCTGTTAATTGTTTATGAGCAGAAAAATAAGCCTGTGATTGGTCATCAAAGCTTCCTACCGTAGCATCACCAGGATGTCTGGCAAGATTGACTGCGCTGATCATAAAATAACCAACACAATAGAGGAGCACGGTACCCCCTCCATACCATAGCAATTTTTTTTTCGTCAACAGCCTGGAGGAGCTTCTTTGTAGACGTTGCAAGATTGGCGGCACTCCGCGCCCGTCCCTGCTGACAGATGCCTTATGCCTGTTACCTATCTTTTTCAGGTAATCATTAACCAGACTCATCGCATGACTACTGTAGTGGTAAGGAGAATAACCAACTCCGTCTTTTTATTTTGACGGTTCTGATGAGAGAATAACCAGTTGACAAAGGGAATGTCACCCAACAGGGGAACCTTCTTCACGGTATCACCGGTTTTCTCTGAAATCAGACCGCCGATAACTATAGTTTTTTGATCGGCAACCCTGACAACCGTATCGCTTTCCCGAATGGAAATAACGGGTATATTGGCAACAACACTCTCTCCACCGACTGTGGTGGACGGCACCTCAATGGCCTCTGTTCCGGTTTGTTCAGTTACAATGGGTATGATATGAAGAACTGTTGTTCCATTATCATCAATTTGGGGAGTAATACCCAGACTCACTCCCTCGTTAAAGCGTGAAATAACCGGTACGGAATCAATGGTAGTTCTTTCCGATGTCCCGCCGGTTCCTCCTGAAGTACTCTCACCTATTTTAAAATCAAGGAAGGGAACCACCCGCCCAACATTGATAAAAGCGGATTGATTGTTGAGAACATTCATACGGGGACTGGAAAGTATATTGACCTGACCGTTGGTTGCAAGCGCATGCAGGAAAGCCTCACCCTTGTCCATGCCGATAAATTCTGAAAAATGCATGGTAAAGGCACCTGTGGTCCCTAACTCGCCAAGGTTCATACTGGTTTCCAATGCACCGCCCGAATTGAGAAAATCGAGGCGGACATGTTCCCAGTTGATACCGTATTGATGACTTTTATCGAGAACAACCTCGACAATCTTCGCCTCAATAATGACTTGACGCTGTAAACTTTCCTGTATATTTTCTAAAAACTTAGCAACAGCACGAATATTTTTCGGGTGATCCTTAACCAAGATAGTTGATCCCATCCTATTGATGCGAACCATACCGTCGGAAGAAAGCAATCCCGTCTTATTGGCCTGAGCCGGTTTAAGAGATTCCTCTACCCGCTTCCAGACGTCTAAGTTATCATCATCTTCAACCTTGGTTGTAATTTTAAACTCGCCCTTTAAAGAACCACCCTGGGCAGTCTGTATTGTGTCGGATTTTCCACCTCCTCCTCCACTGCTGCCTAACACATCGCCTCCAGTCTTGGAATCAGGATTATTTGAGACCAGGGGATAATTCAAATGAAAAATCCTTTCTTCAAATGCCCTTACATGAAGAACTCCTTGTTTAATCGTATAAAAATAATCATAAACAGCCATCAGGTTATCAAGGGCTGTTTGCAGAGGTATATTGGAAAACTCAACGGATACCGGTTCTTTCCGATTAACCTCTCTATCAATGACCAGATTCAAATTAGCTTCTTTTGCAAGTGATAACAGAACATCTTCCAACGGCATATCACGAACCGATAGAGAAAACAGTTTCCCTTCATAAGGAAATTCTGTCTGGGCCGCAACCTGAGGTTCCAATGTCGTTAGAGGTTTCAACTTGGGAAGGGGATTCCTGGTGCCTACACTATCAAGAATCTCTCTCGGGGAAGGAATAGTATTTTCTTTCATGCTTGGCGGTGGTTGGGGTCCTGACAAAGTACAGGCGGACAGTCCCCAAAAAAGCAACCCTACCAATAGCGTCTCGCACCATTTTATGGTGGTTATAAAAAGCTTCTTTTGTTTCATAAAAAAACCTCAGAACCATTCAGACAAACATAAATCTGCTTTCCCTGTTGATCCTCATGTTTAGCTAATTTACCAAGATGGGCTTTACCCACAACCAAAGAAGTAGAAGCCCGTCCCCGGAATCTTGCAGGCTCACTTACCTGCAGGTGATCATAACCTGCCATATACAACCATATATAATTAACTGCTATCGCCCGCAGGGGCTGTGCTGAAAATTTTCTCAGAGTCTGCGCTTACCTGTTTTTTAGACAGAATTTCATGGACAAAGCACTAATTACCTACCCTTTTCAAGCCAAGATGGTTTTGTCATCATTCCAATATGTTATCCGAAAATAGGATTGCGTGTGTTATTTCAGTTCTGTAGGGGCGAAACTATTTGCCTTTAACCAGTTGAATTATCAAGATAGCTATAAAAATTTCTCGGCTGAAGCCGCCCCTACGGCTAAAAATTTCCTTGTTTTTTTATAACAGGAATCCAGGAGTAAGACGCAGCTTGATTGCACCTTATTTGCTCTTGTTATTTTTCTTGTTATTTTTTTTAGAAACAACCGGTTTAATAAGTAGATTAGGATTGGTTTCTTCCAAAATATCAATTTTGGGATCGCCAAATGATTTTTCAGGAACGCTGATCTTAAGAACCCCATATCCCCCGGACAGGATAACATAATCCGGCCCGATGGCTTCGACCACATGACCGCCATAATGATCATTCCGATGAACGAGGGTGTCATCAAGCATTGCTGATTTTATATTTTGCCCAATAAGGATCATACCAAGACGCGGAATTGTAACTGGTTTTTCTCTCTTTTTCCTGGTCACTGGCTCTTTGGGGGTAAGCTCTCCCTGCCATAAAAAAGGATTCCTCTCTGTTCCGGTTTTTACTGATGTCTTATTAATCGGTTTTTCTTTACCGATGGGCTCCCGCATCTTTTTTATAGTTACATCAAACGGTTTGATAGGATTTTCAGGGCCGATTTCTTTTGGTGGGATATACCTTGGCAGCGGTTGCAGATGAACGGTAAAATGCGGATAAAAATAGAACTTATTGCCGGCATAAAATCCGCCTATGACAAGGAGAACCATAACCGCGAAAATAATCCATTTTTTTTCAGCTACCAATTGCCTGACTCCCTGTTACATTATTTTTCTGTAACCCTTGAAGTTTCGCCGGCAACAGCAGAGACACATCAAGGAATACCCGGGGTTCACTACCAGGAATTCTTTTAATTTCCAACCTATTGACGTGTAAGGGATATTCTTGCTGTTGATTAAGAAGATATCCTAATATGGATTCCAGTTTTTCCGGATTGCCAAACTGGAACTGAAGAGCAAAATCTGTTTTCTGCAACGGAACGGGTTTGTATTTAATAGTCGGCGTATTGACAATTTTGTAAGAACCATGCATTGAACCAATTTCTGAATTTTCAAGATAATCCATGAAATCAAGAAATTTTTTCTCCGGATCCTTCACCCCCTCAAGAATAGTGGTGGGAATATTGTCCATATTCTTTTTCATCACCGTTACCGATTGTTGCACCCTAATTATATCATTTTGATGCATTGTTAAATTGGTATCAATTTCCTTGAGCGCAGCCCTCCAGAGTTGATCATTCCTTTGCAGGATCTGGTTGTAAATGAGTAACTGGATCAATGCCAGTACTCCAACAAGAAAAAGAAAAAGTTTACCCAGCATTGGTTGCGTTTTCCTTTGGCGTTAATTTCATTTTGATAACAAAGTCAAATGTATTCCCCTCGTCGTTTTCCTTTGTTTTATCACCCTGGGGAGTATAAGTCGCATCATCTATCTTGAAATAAGGAGAATTATTCATTCTGGCTCCGAACTCACGCAGGAGGGCCAGACCGTCATTCCAATGGTCGGTCCGGATATGCCCTTCAAGCAGACATGTCCAGTCATAGATACCCTTGCCTTTCCCTGGTGAAATGATGAGTCGTTTAATAACGAATTCCCTGGGGATATTTTGTGCCAGAGAAGAAAACATCTTGGACCATGCCGGTTGATTGGTATAGGTGTTTTTATAAAAATCTTTCCAGCCGCTGAATCTTTTCAGCTCCATCTCCTTACTTTCAAGTTCAAACAGCTTACTGTTGATGGCGGCAAGTTCAGCTTTTTTTTGCGAATACTGCTCCTTATACTTTCCTCTTTCCGGTGGAGTCGTGAACAACATCCAGGCAGCGGATGCAACTATGCCGGCAAGCAACAAGCCAATCGCATAGGTATATCCCTGATCAAATCGCTGCTCCCATAGGATGGAAGATGAAAGCAAGTTGTAGTGCTTGGGAGCAAAGAGATTCCCAAGCAGGTGATATGCCTGTTGGTCGTTACCCTGCAGGCCTTGGACTGGAAGATGTTCAAGACGATACACACGGTGATCGCCGGTACTATTTAATTGAAACTTTTCAAGGACCGTCGATAGTTTCTCGTTCCCAAACAGATAAAAATTTTCACAGGAAGGATCTTCAAAGGTATCGTTATACAGAAGAAGGGTCGTCATGATATCACGATCAAATTCACGCCCAAAGCTTTCAAGGACTTCATCTGCATCTTTCGATATATCATCAACATCAAGACCAACTGGAATGTTTCTGGCAATCTTGACATCCCCCTGGGGAGAACTGATGACAAAGATGGTCGACATTTCTCCAACCCAGGTAACCATAAAATCATTTTCAGGTCGCTCCGATTGTACAACAGCGCCACAAAGAGCAACGGGTAATGATGTTATCCCGCGGATTTTCTTCTTGTACCCGGCAAAGATATTTTTCTCAAAATCAACAACATTATCTTCATTGATTGCCAGGTAAGACACTTTTCGCTTGCTGATGCCATCAACAGTCACTGTTCCCTGGTCCTTGAAGGCAACCCGTGCAGCCTTACTGCTTTCCAGCGCCTGATTCGCCTTGCGAACAATTAACTGCTTAAGTATCTTGTTGGAAACTTTGGGAAAAACATCCCACTGATATTGAGCGGATGGAAACTCCGCGTTAATGAAAATCTGATCGGCCCAACCTGCGGCTTCTGCCAACGTCTGTTGGTCTATATCATATTCAGCTGGTTTTTGAGCCGTATAGGTTGAAGTTACACCCTGCTCGAGTCTGAGGATATCAATCTTGTCTTCGGAAATTGATACTGAAAGAATTTTATTGGCCACTGCGGAATAACCTGAAATGATGTGTGGTGTAAAAATGTTCCATTCGTCCTTGCATTTGGTTCTTATCTTGCAAAGTGACTGAACGATTCAACCAGCGAATGGGACAAGGGCAAGTGTTACATATAAATGCCCACTTGCTTATACTGCCCCAAAAAAGACCGAAAACACACACTGGGAGCAAAATCCGGTTTGCCTTGGCCATGGTTTTACATGTTGCCTCGCTGAACCTCAAGGCACTGTATAATCATTGCCTGTAATGAAACCGGTGAACAACAGGAAAAACCATGAAAAGCCATATCCTGGTACCGGAAAAAAATCGCTCTTGTCTTTCCGTATTTCTTGTGGATGGTGGTGGTGGAAAACACCACAATGAATGCCCCCTCAACTTTTCGTGAACTTAGTCCACAATCCATTGCATTGTCAATATAAATTTCAATAAACAGTCATGATATTGCCAAATGCGGCAAAGATGGGGATATCACAAAATAGGAGCTTTAAGGTATCGGGTTGCGAGTAGTTGGAGTTACCCAGTAGCCGTCAATGCGATCATCGGCGGGCAGGATATCGTCCGAGGTGTTTGCCGTTCCATCCGGTCCCATGGAATAAAAAGACCAGTAATGGGGATCACGGGCCTGGTCCAGAGCTTGGGTACTGGTTTGAGCCAGCCCGCCATAAGCAGCGGCGCTGCCCCACTGGTACTGATTGCCCCATGGATCAAGAAATTGTGGAAAAGCGGGATTTTGATTATATCCCAGCTTAAAGAGATTAAGACCCGATGCCGCCGCCAGGTCATAGGCCGGGGTACCGGTCGAACAGTTGTCCAGAGAGGCGGTTCCACGGCTCGGATCATTCGTCAGGACGCCATAACGAATACAGCCCTGGCCCGAGCCACCGGTAGCGGCCACATAACTGTCCAATTCATCAACCACTCCATCACCGTTGGTATCACCCGACACCTCATCAATAAGGGGAACCGGCCGTTCCAGAGGCCGCATATTGGCCATCCCCACCGGTGGAACGGGGTGACCGGCTATAATAGGACGGGGAAGGACATCTTCATCATCAAGACGAACATTCGTGCCATCAAGGTATACATTGCCGGAACCACCACAGGACCTGTACCTTGGTTGGCCGGCATAATTGGGATACCAGACCGTAGGGTTTAAATTAGTTCTTGTACAATGACCATTGGGAAAGTCATCTGTGGGATTAGCTGGGGTACCGTTGTCATTCATTCCCACATGTATATAACAGTTGCCATTGGGATCCCACTCGCCGCTGTTAGGTCCACCGCAAGTATAGGTAGCGGTTGCCTCAACAGGCGGCGTATAATCGTACCATTCCGTGCCCGGATCCCAAGCCCCGTTATTATGTAATGCGGCCACCGGCGGCAGAAACAGGGTGTCGGCATCGTTATTGATTGCCGTACAGTTTGAAGTTACATCCTGTGGATCCGGTCCAGCGGCGGAATTACAGAATTGCTGATCATAGGCCCTGGCCGCCTGCTGAAGGATGGCAACCGAATGATAGGCGATTTTCAGCGCCTCCGCCTCCAGGGAAACGGCTACCACCAGATCATCATTGCCGGCGCTTGTATAGGGAGCAGCGGTGGAATCAAGGAGCTTGTTTGGTCCGGCAGCGACCAGAACTGCCGCGACCATGGTATTGTCAACGGAAATATTCTGTACGCTCACCATATGGCCTGATGCGGGTAATCGGTCATAACGAATCATCTGACCGTTGACATCAAAGCGGTATTTCTGCGGCAGATTGAGTAAAGCCGTGGGCACCGAATTGACAGGATTGGTCATTGATGGATCGGGTAGATCATAATGGATGAGATAATAATTCTGCAGGGCTGTACGGATCTCGTTCAGACGCTGCCTGGTTGTGCCCTCTTTTTGAATACCTTTAATCTTGACGCCCATGGAGACAAACATGACAACCGCGGTGGCAGCGGCTGTAAAAAGCAGCACCATGAAGATCAGGGCCAAGCCTCGATTATTATCAATTGGACGTAAGAGCATCAATTTTATTACCGCTAAAAGAGAAAAATATCATCAGAGGTGCCTGGAGTTCCATCCGGTCCCATGGAGTAAAAAATATGATAACGGGGGTCAGCAGGAGGAACACTACCCCCCCATTGATATCGATTCCCCCAGGGATCGGTGAGGAGGCTGGGGCCAAAACCGTATCGGGTGCGGATAAAACCGACAGGATCGGCCTGGGTATCCAGATCGACGTATCCGCAACTTGGATCAGCAGGCGCTACGCCAGCGACAAGCCGACACCCCCCCTCATCTATCAATTCATAGGCTGGCAAGGCCGGAACATTGGTTCCCGGGTAATGTGGGGGGTAAGGGTACACTCCGAAAAAACCAAAGGCCGGATCAGTGATGGTATAATTAGGAGGCAATGGCCGTGTACCTGTTGCAGCAGGGTCATTAGCGCCCTGGTCGGGCCAGATCCAAGCGGCAGCGCTGGTGGGCGTAAGATCATTGGGCCAGGTATTTAAAATAACGCCATCATAGGCGCCTCCGCCAGGCCAATTTGCCGGCTCATGCCGGACCAATTGATCATAGGTAGGTGGCGGGCCGACCGGGAAAGCTGTCGGCCAGTCGGGACCAGGTTGAAAATAATTTGTATTTCCCGTGGCAGCGGATGGGTAGGCGGAAGAAATGAATGGATATAGCTGGGGATATGTGCCAGTGGGAGCTGGAACAACATTTGAATAGTACTGGTCATAATAATCCGGATCGATAATCGGCGGTGCCCCATTGGCAACATCTCCATAAAAATTAACGCCCGCATTATCCTGAACCCCGGCATGGGTACGATTATACGATGCAACCCCTTTGCCCAGGGTTTCCAATTCGGTAAGGGCAATCGCCACCGCCTGGGTATTAACCTCGATCGGGACCAGGATATCATCCCCCTGTGTCGTGTACACCGTACCGGTAACAGTGTATTGCTGCGTCTGGTTTTCCCCCAAACTGATAATCACTCCTGCGGCTGGACGGGAATCTACGGTTATCCCGGATGCGGTTGGGGACGGAAAATAGAGATATGGACGGCCAAAGGTATCGAAACGAAATTTTTGTCCTAAACCAAGATCGGCTATCGGGATGGAGTTGGTGAAAGACGTTCCCGCCGGAGGCAGGGATTCATGACCGGCATAATAGTTTTTGAGTGTGGTGACGATTTTCTCCATGCGGGAATGATCATCAACCATTTTTTTACGGGCACTGACACTTTCATACATATGCAGAGTATAAATGG
>JALVQM010000415.1 GCA_027025615.1 Desulfobacteraceae bacterium
GGAGACTGGTTCTGGGTCAAATACCAGTTGAACGGCAAGGCCGACAAATTCGGAAAACCCAAGGGATGCATCAGTTGTCATGGTGTAAGGGCGGACAACGACTATATCACCGTGCATAACTTCAAATAGTGCAGCATACCTTGCCAGACAGAGCTGTGGGCCAGCTTTTGGCTTTGTGCCTTGATTATCGTAGGTTTTTGCCAATAACAACTCGCCATATTCCAAAAACTGCCCATCCGCAGATTGTTATTTGCGAATGGGCAGTTAATAGATTTTTAAATAAGGAGCCATATTGCTTATCATCCATCCCATCATCCAGCTATGCGCTACTTTGCTGGCTTGCTACGTCTTGTTTCTTGGGGTTCAGCGCTTCCGTATGCTGCATATTAAACAGAAGGCCAGGTTCAACTGGAAGCGCCACGTACTGCTTGGCATTATTACAATGGTCACTTTTCTTGCAGGCATGATCGGTGGGGTGAGCGTAGCTTACCTCAACTGGCATGGCCTCCTGATCACAGGAATCCACGGCAAAACAGCTCTGATCATTCCGCCCTTACTGTTGTTCGGCCTCTTTTCCGGCCTTTACATGAACCGAGTGAAGAAAAAACGCAAAGCGCTTCCATTGATCCACGGGGTCGTTAATCTCATGCTCCTTTTGCTGGCACTTTTCCAGGTGTACTCCGGCTGGTGGGTCTACAACACCTTTGTTTTGGGAAACTGAGGGTAAGGAGTCTTTGAAAATCTGGCTGCCCTGAGTTGATGTTCAGGATGTTTCCGGTCACTATCTTGTTTGCCGGTCAATTCTGGTACAAGGCCCCAGCTTTGGAAATGGTTGCTTTTACCCTTTGGATGTGAATATCGCCTCCGGCCTGCGGCCCAGCTCCCCTGCCCTGTTTCTTAAAAAATTCAGCCCGCCCCAGTCTCTTTCTGCAACTTCCCATCACCATCCATATCTATCCGAATCTTCGATCTATCTGTCATCATGATTAATCATCCGCACCATGCTTTCTTTGCTTTCTTCGAATATGGAAAATATTTACATAAGGACCTTTTTCATACGACGACTCCACCTGATGGTTGTTCGTTTTTACATGACAAGCTGCAATCCTTCCTTGACACTGACACTTGGGATCTGGAAATATACCTCCAGAACAGCTTTTAGAAAACCTTTACCAGTTGCTTTGTTCCAGGATGTTCAGATGTCAACTAAGCCCACCTATGAGGAACTGGAAGCCAAGGTAAGAGCATTGTCGCAAGAATTGGCAAGCTCCAGGAATCAGGACAACACCATCATCCGCCTGCTGTCAGAGGAATTCAAACGGCTTGCGGACCGATCCCAGGATGCCATTTATCAATTCGATATCGAATCGCGAACCTTCCCATTCTTCAACAAACTGTTTTTGTCGCTGTATTCTATCGAAGAAAACGGGGTCAGAGTTCTTTCCCCCAAAAGCGTCCTCCTGCATATCCATCCTGACGACCGTGACAAAGTCAAAGCGGCCAGGGACTTGTCATTCAAATCTCACAACAACACGGGGGAAGTGGAATATCGCCTGTTGACGGACGACGGTTCCATTCGGGTGATGCACGACCGTTGGACCGTAGTTCGCGAGACCGATGGCACGCCTGTAGCCATCGAAGGGTTCATCAGGGACAACACCTGGCGCTACCAGTTGGAAAAAGAATTTGAAATGAGTCTACACAACTCGCCCATCGGTGGTTATATCGCCCAGGATGCTCGTTTCAGGTATGTCAACCCGGAGTTCATGCGCATCACGGGTTATGGAAAAGAAGAACTGATCAACACCGAACCGCTGCATATAGTTCATCCCCAGCACAGAGATAGCGTCAAGGAAAACTGTATCTTGATGTTAAAAGGCGTGCGCCAGTCTCCCTATGAATTCCTGATCAACGACAAAAAGGGCAACCCGAAATGGATCCTGGAGACCGCCACCTCCATCCAATACCGAGGTAAACGCGCTGCAATGTGCTATTTCATGGATATAACCAAAGCCAAGCAGGCTGAAAAAGAGCGGCTGGACAAGGAAAAATTGCTCTCGGTTCTTGAGATAGCCGGAGCCGTAGGACATGAACTCAACAACCCGCTACAAGTGGTTTTAACCAGCACAGAAAAATTGGCGCCAGCCTCGGACGCTGATCAGCGCCAGACCAAATTATACCGCCTCCTGAAAAAAAATGTGGAAGAAATGCAGAAGATAATCCACAAATTTCATAATATCACCAAATATATTACCAAAGAGTACGTGGGTGGAGGAAAGATCATCGATATCGATGCGGCATCCATGCACGGACCGAACGAGTTGTCGGACACTGACTAATCAGGTTTTTCCCCAAAGCCCAAAATTTGAACGTTTCCATCCGTCCTTCCGCCGCCTTGACCATCGCCCTGATCAATTTTCTCCAAACAGTAAACTTGATATGCCAGAGTCATTATACCTGCCGATCCTGATACCCGCTGTGTAACCCAAGGTACAACTTACACTTAAAACACCCTGCGCTTTTTAATTTCATATTCGCCCACCAATGACATCTGCCAATCTGCCCTGCCATTTCAAATACAAACAAACTCATGCATATTTATATTACTACCAGTGGTTGCTTTAGCAGTTATCAAAACAACAGACAATGTTACCGAAAATACAGATTGGGCCATTTCAGGCAATCCTTATATAATAACTGGAGAAATCAATGTATAAAAAATGTCAGATTGACAATTGAAAATGTGGTAGTAGTAAAATTCAATCAAGATGCTGAACTATCAGTTTGATGATGGTTGACAGCGATAGTCACTGCTGATGTTCCAATTAAATTCACTTCTGATTCATCTATTCTATCCCTAAAAGACTGGAAAAGTATCAGCTATTTGAATACTGCAGTCACGGCAATTTATCAGCCGACTTTTCAATATGATTATAAACATCGACAAATTTTATTACATTATATTTCTGGAAGCATAATCGAATATTGTATTATTGAATTTGCAGATTTAGTAATAAAAACTACAGAAGGTTATCCATGTAGAAAAATAATGGTATTATAAATTGTAAGACAGCTCTTTTCTTTGATAATCCCTTTGGAGATGACCGGACTGGTATAAAAAAAGTGGTCATTCCTCTATGTTAACAGCGTGGAAAATTATAAATAGAGCAAGCAAACCACGAGAAAAAGCATAAAAAGCCTGAGCCAACCATGAAATAAGCTCAACCTGAATTATGGCAAGCGAAACCGCAGATGTATAGATACCTTTGCTGAACTTTTAAATTATTATAACATAAATTACCCAATCTTATGAAAAAAAATTCCTAATTTTTTCATTTTCATAAGAAACAAATGTATTACTGCCTAAAATAACAAGCAAATATAACATATCGATATTGGTATGGATATTGCGTATTGATATAATGATAAATCAGAT
>JALVQM010000416.1 GCA_027025615.1 Desulfobacteraceae bacterium
CAGGAGACGGAGGCTTTAATGGAATACTCACCCCCTGAAGCATATTCTTTTGACGACCTTTTGCTTTTGCCGGGATATTCAGACATCCTTCCAAAGGATGTTGACACTTCAACTTATTTGACCAGAGCATTGAAGCTCAACATTCCCATTGTCAGTGCTGCCATGGATACGGTCACTGAAGCCCAGACCGCCATTTGTATGGCAAGGGCCGGTGGTATTGGGTTTATTCACCGGAATATGAGTATTGATAGTCAGGCCGTTGAAGTAGACAAGGTGAAAAAATCAGAAAGCGGTATGATCGTAGATCCTGTCACCATTGATCCTGATCAGCCCGTTGCCAACGTCCTTGAATTGATGGCAAAGTATCGTATTTCAGGTGTTCCTGTCACCAAGGGGGACACCTTGGTAGGCATTGTCACAAACCGTGATTTGAGGTTTGAAACCAACCTTGAAAAGCCGGTTTCCGAGGTGATGACCAAGGAAAACCTGGTGACTGTGTCGGATCGTATAACCCTTGAAGATTCAAAGAAATTACTCCATAAACACCGGATTGAAAAGTTGCTGGTGGTGGACAAAAAAGGTAAACTCAAGGGTATGATCACAATCAAGGATATCGAGAAGATCAAGAAGTATCCCAATGCCTGCAAGGATGAGATGGGGCGGCTGCGGGTTGGAGCGGCGATCGGCGTTGGACCTGACAGGATGTCAAGGGCCGAGGCACTGATAAATGCCGGAGTGGATGTGATAGTAATTGATACATCCCACGGCCACTCCCAGAATGTTCTGAACACGGTCAGGGAATTGAAAGCTGCTTTTTCTGACATCCAGGTGGTAGCCGGGAATGTTGCAACTGAAAAAGGGGCTGAAGACCTTATCAAGGCAGGGGTGGATGCTGTCAAAATAGGCATAGGACCGGGCTCAATTTGCACTACAAGAATTGTTGCCGGAATAGGGGTGCCCCAAATGACAGCCATCATGAACTGCAAGCCGGTTTCCGAAAAGACAGGCGTGCCTTTGATTGCCGATGGAGGAATCAAATTTTCAGGAGATATAACCAAGGCACTTGGTGCAGGGGCCCACTGTGTAATGATAGGAGGGCTTTTTGCCGGCACCGAAGAAAGTCCCGGAGAGACTATCCTTTTCCAAGGGCGAAGTTACAAGGTATATCGTGGAATGGGGTCACTGGAAGCAATGAAAAAGGGTAGCAAAGATCGTTATTACCAGACAGAACAGGAAGAAGATGACAAGCTTGTTCCCGAGGGAATCGTCGGTAGAGTTCCTTACCGGGGGCCCCTTACTGCAAATATCCATCAGTTGATGGGAGGGCTGAAGGCCGGTATGGGCTACGTTGGTTGCCGGACTGTCCAGGAGCTGCGTGCAAAAGCCAGTTTTGTGAAAATAAGTGCCGCTGGTATGCGCGAAAGCCATGTTCATGATGTAATTATTACCAAGGAGGCACCAAATTACCGGGTGGACCAATCTTGATGGCTTTGCAAAAGAACTGATATTTCTTTTGCACTACAAAAAACCGCTGCTAATGGCACACCTCATTACCCCGGAGATGCGCCACCTTGATTGCTAACTTCAAAAATGATTACTGGCTTTATATTTTTGCTTAAGCATAGCAGTTATGTTTAGCTTTAAAGCCAAATTGAGTTCTAAAGGGACCTCATGAATAGATCTGAACAGGATTTCGTTCATCTTCACGTTCATACCATGTATAGTCTGCTTGATGGTGCCATAAGGCTTGACGATCTGTTGCGATGTGCCAAGCAGGACGGGATGAAGGCCGTAGCCATTACCGATCACGGGACCATGTTCGGTGTTGCCGAATTTTACGAAAAAGCAATAGCCGCAGATATCCGGCCGATAATTGGCTGTGAGTGCTATGTGGCCCCCCGCAGCCTGAGGGATAAAACACCTCAAGACGCCAAGGATGTTTCCCATCTGGTTTTGCTGGCCCGTGATCGACAGGGATACAGGAATCTTTGCAAACTGGCCAGTGTAGCCCAACTGGAAGGTTTTTACTACCGACCTAGAATAGACAAGCGGATTTTGGCTGAACATAGCCAGGGATTGATCGGGATGTCGGCCTGTCTTCACGGAGAGATCCCGCGCCATATCATAGCCGGCCGGATGGACCTTGCCGAAGAAACTGCGCGCTTTTATCAAAAACTGTTCGGAGAAGATAATTTTTTCCTGGAAGTGCAAAACAATGGAATAGAAGTTCAGGCAACGGTTAACGAGGCACTACGGGAATTAGCCAGAAAATGTTCCATCGGGCTGGTTGCAAGCAATGATTGCCACTACCTGCGTCGCGAGCATGTACGCGCCCATGATGTGTTGCTCTGTGTTCAGACCGGCAAAACTGTAAGTGACAGGGATCGTTTTAAATTTCGTACGGACCAGCTTTACTTCAAATCGAAGCAGGAAATGGTGCTCGATTTTGTTGATTTTCCGGGAGCCATAGACAATACGGTTGCCATCGCCAACCGTTGTCAGGTTGATTTTGATTTCAACCAGTATCATTTTCCAAAGTTTCAAGATCCTTCCGGACTATCGGCCAAAGATCTTTTTGTCAAAAAAGTCAGAGAAGGGTTCGCGAAGCGATGGCCTCGTATACGTAAACGGCGGCCCGGGGCAGATGAGCAACTCTATCGCAAGCGCCTGGATTATGAAATCGAAGTGATAAACAACATGGGCTTTCCCGGATACTTCCTAATTGTCGCCGATTTTATCCACTATGCTAAACAGCAGATGATTCCTGTGGGGCCCGGGCGTGGATCAGCCGCCGGAAGTCTGGTTGCCTATAGCCTTGGAATTACCGAGCTGGATCCCATAGAGCACGGTTTGATTTTCGAGCGTTTTCTCAATCCTTCTCGTATCAGCATGCCGGATATCGATGTTGATTTTTGCATAAACGGTCGGGAAAAAGTATTCAAATACGTTGCCGAAAGATACGGTGGCGGTGATTACGTTGCCCAGATAATAACATTTGGTAAGTTGAAACCACGGGCGGTGATTCGCGACGTTGGCCGCGCCCTGGGCTTCAGTTACGACGAGGTGGACGTTATCGCCAAACTTGTACCGGAGGGGCCCAAGATCAAGAATCTATCCGTCGCCATGGAAGCAGAGCCTAAGCTTAGGGAACTGGTGGAAAGTCAGCCGGAAATAAAGGACCTGGTGGATATTTGCCAAACCCTTGAGGGCCTGCCGCGACATGCTTCCACCCATGCCGCCGGTGTGGTAATCGGCGACAGGCCACTGGTCGAATACTTGCCTCTTTATCGCGGGAAAAAAGGAGAAGTAGTTACTCAATGGGATATGAAACTGGTTGAAAAGATCGGGCTGGTGAAGTTCGATTTTCTGGGACTGCGTAACCTGACGGTTATTGATCATACCCTTGAGCTTATCCGCGAACAGGGCAAAGAGGTACCGGATCTTACGGATTTGGACATAAACGATAAGGAAACTTATGCTTTGCTGGCAGCCGGTGACACTACCGGTGTTTTCCAGCTCGAAAGCTCCGGTATGAAAGATCTGCTGGTCCGCCTGAAACCGGAAAGGTTTGACGACCTGATTGCGTTGGTGGCCCTGTATCGCCCTGGTCCCCTTGAATCAGGGATGGTCAATGATTTTGTTGACCGGAAACATGGCCGCAAGCCGATTACCTATATGTTTCCTGAATTGAAGCCCATTTTGGAAGAGACTTACGGTGTTATCGTCTACCAGGAGCAGGTTATGAATATCGCCGTTGCTCTGGCCGACTATACCATGGCGGAAGCCGATGGATTGCGTAAGGCCATGGGTAAGAAAATAACTTCCATGATGGCACAGCACCGCCAACGTTTTGTTGAAGGTGCGGTAAAAAAAGGGGCTGATGCTAAAAAAGCTGCTGAACTGTTTGACCTGATTGAAAAATTTGGTGGTTATGGTTTTAATAAATCCCATAGTGCCGCTTACGCAGTTATTTCTTTTCAGACTGCATTCCTGAAGGCACACTTTCCGGTAGAGTTCATGGCGGCCCTCCTGACCAGTGAAATGCAGTCCATAGACGGGGTTGTAAAGTATATCAACGAGTGCCGCAATCACGAGATTGAAGTATTACCTCCGGATATAAATTCGAGCGGAAAAACTTTTACCGTTGCTGATGGGAAAATACGTTTTGGCCTGGCCGCAATAAAGAATGTAGGACAGGCTGCTATTGATGCAATTATTGCAGAAAGGCAAAACGGACGCTTTGATTCCCTGTTCGACTTCTGTCAGCGTGTAGATTTGCACAGGGTGAACAAAAGGGTTGTTGAAAGCCTGATAGCATGCGGTGCATTTGATTCAACAGGTCAATACCGTTCGAGGATGATGGCCGTTCTTGAAGATGCACTGGACTGGGGACAAAGGGTTCAGCGAGAGCGCAATGACAGCCAGCTAAGCCTGTTTGGAGGAGGCAAGGACGATGCTGAACAGCTAAACCTTCCTGTTATACCGCTACTTGAGCAATGGAGTGAAAAACAACGTCTGGAAGCAGAAAAAGAATATCTTGGTTTTTATGTTTCAGGTCACCCTTTGGAAAGATACAAAGCTGTGCTGCAGAAATATACTACCGATTCTCTGGAACAACTGGAAGAAGCTGAAAATGGTAAACCTGTAAGAGTCGGAGGGCTGATAGCGGCATGTAAAATTATTTTAACAAAGAAGAAGGAGAGAATGGCCTTTGTCAGCCTGGAAGATATGGCCGGTATGATTGAGGTGGTAGTTTTCCCTTCATTGTTTATTACCGCCGAAAGCCTGTTGTTCCAGGACTCAGCTGTCTTGATTCAGGGCAAACTGAAAAAAGAAGAAAAAGGTATCAAAATCATTGCAGATGAAATGATTGCCATTGAGGAAGCTGATCGAAAATGGACGGCCAAGGTTCATTTAAGGATAGAGGCCCGGCATACTGGAAAAGATGACCTGCTGCAGCTGAAATCTATAATGATGCGTTACCCCGGTGACTGCAAAAGCTATCTGCATATTTGTACTTCTGATACAGTGGAGGTTGTTATTGATGTTTCTGACAAAGTAAAACTACAACCATCGCCGACATTCATAAAAGAGGTTAATAGATTGCTTGGCTATGATGCAGTAACCACCGAATGTGCTCCGGTAAATGCAGCGACAGACAACGGAAATGGCAAAATGAGATATGGAAGCAGGAGTTGAAAGATATATTGGATAAGACAAGGATTCAATAAACAGTTCTTCATTAGTAAAGACATAAAAGGGAGGAAATGGCAACATAATGCCTAAAACCAGATTACATGAGGACAAAGCAGATCAACTCAGGCAAGTACCATTGTTAGATCTAAAGAAGCAGTATCAATCCATAAAAGGCGATATAAAGCAGGTACTTGAAAAGATATATGAAGATCAGTATTTTATACTGGGACCCGAAGTTGAAAAGCTGGAAAAGTTGATCTCAGATTATTGTCAGACACCCTTTGCCGTGGGAGTCTCTTCAGGCACAGACGCTTTATTGCTATCCCTGATGACCGGGGGAGTGGGCAGAGATGACCTGGTTCTTACAACCCCCTATACTTTTTTTGCGACTGCAGGCTCGATTGTGCGATGTGGAGCAAGCCCTGTATTTGTGGATATAGAGCCGGATACTTATAACATGGATCCGGTAGCCCTTGAAAAAACAATTGAAAGCTTACCTTCTGGAAAGCGGAAATGTTTAAAGGCAATTATTCCGGTCCATCTATACGGACAATGTGCTGACATGGATCCAATATATGATATAGCCGGCAAGCATGGTCTGCTGCTGATTGAAGATGCCGCCCAGGCAATCGGAGCTGAATACAAAGGGAAACGGGCGGGAAGTATCGGAGACTTCGGTTGTTTTTCTTTCTTTCCATCCAAGAATCTTGGCGCTTTCGGAGATGGAGGAGTTGTAACCCTCAGCGATGGGAAATACTTTGAGCGGATGAAAATGCTTCGTGTTCACGGAGGAAGGACAAAGTATCATCATGACATGGTAGGCGGGAATTTCAGGTTGGATGCCATTCAGGCAGCGGTGGTAGCTGTAAAGTTAAAATACCTTGATCAATGGACTTCTGCAAGACAACGCAATGCAGACCGTTACCGAAGCTTGTTCAGAGAATACGAGCTTGACAGTTTTATAAGCCTGCCTACCCAGAAGCAGGCACGGCATATTTATAACCAGTTCGTGATAGCAGTGGAGGATCAACGGAATAAATTGAAGCAGTACTTGCTTGAAAACCAGATAGGAGTAGAGGTGTATTATCCGGTTCCACTGCACCTGCAACCATGCTTTGCAAATCTCGGATACCGGGAAGGAGACTTCCCGGTTGCAGAAAAGGCTGCTGAAAGTACATTGGCCTTGCCGATATATCCGGAGCTGACTGCCGATCAGCAGGAATACGTTGTCAGAAAAATAAAGAGGTTTTTTTCCTGACACTTTGCTTTTCATGCTAGTTTGAAAGTTACCGTAAATGGCTGTAGAAAAAACACCAAAAGAGCTAAGCCTTGGATATTCACCGTGTCCCAATGATACATTTATCTTTCATAGATTGGTATCAGGGGATATAAGTGTGGGTGGGTTTAGGATTCGTGAGCAGCTCCATGATGTGGAAACCTTGAACAAGATGGCTTTCGATAGAAGATTGGATATTACCAAGCTGTCTTTTTATGCCTATCTTGCAGTAAAGAAACATTACCGCTTGCTGCAAAGTGGTGGAGCATTGGGTTATGGATGCGGACCTTTGCTTGTGGCCGGACGATCAATCGAGCCAAATCAGCTGGCAGAATGCACAGTGGTAATTCCCGGCCGCTGGACTACCGCTCATTTGCTATTCCAGCTATGGGCGCCAAAGGTAAAGGAAAAAATATTTACTAGCTATGACCAGGTGTTCGATATCCTCACAAGCGGGCAGGCTGACTGTGGGGTGATAATTCACGAAAGCAGGTTTACTTATCAAAAACAGGGTCTTGTACAGGTGGTAGATCTTGGAGCATGGTGGGAGAAACAGACAGGGCTGCCGGTTCCACTTGGTTGCATCGCTGTACTGAGACGGCATCCCAAAAAGCTTGCTCTTGATCTGGAAAAAGCTATTGTCGAAAGTATAAAAATGGCAAGGAGTAATCCTGAAGCTGTTTTGCCTTACATCCGGAAACATGCCCAGGAAATTGATCAACAGGTGCTGTTAAAACACATCAAAACCTTTGTTAATCAGTTCAGCTTGGATTTGGGAAGAACCGGACTTTCTGCGGTTGAGGCCTTAGAGGCAAGAGCCCGATTGGACAATATTTTGAAATGATTGCCATTTTGTTTGCCACAGGAAGGGAGGCAGCACCCTTCATGCAGCGTCATTACTGCAAGCCTGAAGCGGCCAATGGACCGGTGGAGCTTTATTCTTGCCGGACAGCCGGAGGACGCAAAGCCCTGTTGTCGATTTGTGGTATGGGCAAAGTGGCCGCTGCAGTGGCCAGCCAGTGGCTTTTGTTGAGTCAAAAAAGTGAAGCCATTATCAATGTCGGAGTATGTGGTATTCTTGATCCTTTAACAAAATGGAGTACGGGACAGATTTTTCAGATAAGGCAGGTTGTCGAAGGTGACCATGAGCTGCCGGGTTTATCTCATACCGTCCATGTATGTGCACCTCTGCCTCGCAGTGATTTGCCGTCTGCAGATCTTGTTACAGTTGATAAACCGGTTTTCCGGGATAAGATCCGTCAACAATTAGCCGCCATGGGTTCACTGGTGGATATGGAAGGAGCTGCTGTGGTCAGAGTAGCGAGGATTTACAACCGCCCTGCCTATTTAATCAAAGGTGTAACCGATTTTGCAGCCAATGGCCAAAGATCTATGTTGTACGCCAATCTTGACGCAGTAAGCGTTCGCCTTGCGGAAACAATAACCAGGATAATCGATTTCCAGTTATGATGATATTGGAGCTGTTATAAAACATTTGTTGCTGAATAGGTACTAAATCAAGGTTAAGGTTGAGCGGAAATTCTTTCTATTGAAGGTCACAACATGGTTAGAACAATTTTGAACTTCATCAAGGTTGAGCACACCGCTTTCAGCCTGCCTCTTCTTTTTACAGGCGCCTGGTATGGTGCCGGCTGCCAGATACCCGATGGCAATATAATGACTCTGATTATAATCGCTGCTGTTGGAGCAAGGATTTTCGGTATGGCTTTCAACCGCATTTTTGACCGTCATCTGGATGCCATCAATCCAAGAACCGCCGGGCGAGAACTGCCAAGCGGCCGAATGACCCTGGGGCAGGCTTTGGCAGTTGCCATGGGGGGAATGGCCGTCTATCTGGCTGCCTGTGTCATGCTTGGCGGCTGGTGTCTGGTGCTTGCACCGGTACCGCTGGTTGCCCTGTTGAGCTATTCACTGCTCAAGCGTTTTACCTGGCTTTGCCACCTGGGCATCGGGTTCAGCCTGGCACAGGCTCCCATAGGTGCTTACATTGCCGTTTCCAACAGTTTGAATCTTTCAGCGGAGATTCTAATTTTTTCCTTGTTTGTTTTCAGTTGGTTGACCGGGGCTGACGTTATTTACGCCCTGCTGGATATCGATAGCGACCGCCGGAACCGGGTTTTCAGCCTGCCGGCCAGGTTGGGTGCCTCACGGGCCCAGCAGGTAGCAGCCGGGTTTCATATGGCCGCCCTGATTCTTCTGGCCTTGTTGTTGTATCTTGGCGGTGCAAAAACTCTGGCCTGGAGCGGTTTTGGACTGACTGTAATTTTTTTCGGTCTTATGTATCTTCCTCAAATTCCGGTACCGATACGCTTTTTCCCAATCGCCACTCTGGCCGGTGTGTTTGGAGCCCTGGCTCCGTTGCTGGCCTGAAAGACAGGAGAAACAGTGGGTTCAGAAAAAAAATTGCCTCTTTTGCTGGCCGTGACCGGTGCTTCCGGGATATTTGCTGCCAAGATACTGCTGCAAAAAGCGCCTTGGCCCGTAGTGTTAATTTCCAGCCGGTGGGCTCGCGAAGTATATGAATTGGAATGTGAGTCGTTCAACAAGTTGGCTGAATTGGCTGATACCGTGTACGACGAAGACGATCTTACTTCTCCTTTTTCTTCAGGTTCGGTGCCCTGCCGGGCCATGGTTATTTTACCTTGTTCTTCCAACACCCTTGCAGCTGTTGCTTCCGGCTTGGCTGACAATCTTATAACCCGGGCAGCCCATTGCCAGCTAAAGGAAAAGCGGCCCCTAGTTCTTGTGGTGCGCGAAACACCCTGGACCAGGATTGATATGGAAAATGCCCTGCGGGTATATGATGCCGGTGCTACTGTGATGCCGCTTTGTCCGCCGTTCTACATGCTTGGCAACCAGCCCGCAGAGAAAATAACCCTGGAGCAGTTGATGGGCGCTTTTGCTGAGCGCATTTTACAATTTCTTGGTGTTCAAGGCTTAAGGACCTGGGAGGACGTGCGGTGAGCTTCAGAGACCTGCGAGATTTCATTCAAGCCCTTGAAAAAGCAGGGCAGTTGGTAAGAATAAACCGGCCGGTCGATCCCAACCAGGAAATTACCGTGATCCAACACCGGGTAATTCAGAGTAAAGGGCCGGCCCTGCTTTTTGAGAATGTAATCGGCGCCGGCTATCGCCTTGTAACTAATCTTTTTGGCACCTACCAAAGGGTTGAGATGGCTTTCGGGATGCATCCCGAGAAACTTGGCCAATTGCTGGCAGAAGCCGCCGAAGGTGTCCTCCATCCCAGTTTTAATGGTTTTTGGCGTAACAGGCGCGCTTTTATGCGCCTGGCAACAGCCCGGATGCGTAAAGTAACAACAGGGCCGGTAATGGAAACGGTCCAGCAACCGGCCGATCTGAACCGTCTGCCGGTTTTGACCTGCTGGCCTGAAGACGGGGGACCTTTTTTTACCCTGCCCCTGGTGCATACCACAGACCCCGTGAATGGACAGGGCAACCTGGGTATTTACCGTATGCAGCTATTTGACGCAGGTTCCACCGGGATGCATTGGCAGATAGAAAAAGGAGGCGGATTTCATTATTATTCTGCCTGCCAGCATGGTCGGGCCTTGCCGGTTAGTGTTTTTCTTGGCGGTCCACCGGCCTTGATTGTTGCCGCCGTAGCACCCTTGCCCGAAGGTTTTGATGAACGTGTCCTGGCAGCCCTTATCATGGGACGATCATTGGAAGTAATTCTTCGAAAGGATTCGGGGC
>JALVQM010000417.1 GCA_027025615.1 Desulfobacteraceae bacterium
AACGGTGGAACTTATAACTGTCTGCTCAACAGCACATCAAAGTTTGCCGCGGCCATGGCCGCCTGCATGACAATCCTTTCTTATGTTGCCACGGCTGTCATTTCTGCCAAGACCGGGGTTGAATACCTTCATACCCTGATGCCCCAGATAAATATCCTGACCGGCACCATCCTGGTGCTGGGCTGTTTTGCCGCTCTGGCCATTGCCGGTATTACAGAATCGGCAGTTGTTGCCTTGACCATATTCATCTTTCACATGAGTGTGTTGGCGATTTTTTGCATGATCGGGTTTGCCAGTATACCTGATTTGGCAATCTTCAAAGCCAACCTGACCCAGGTGCCTTCCGGTAATGGCCTGCTCAAAGCTTTGTTCCTGGGATTTTCAGCGGCCCTGCTGGGTATCAGCGGATTTGAAAGCTCGTCAAATTTTGTGGAAGAACAGGATGTTGGTGTTTTTCGCAAGACCTTGCGCAACATGCTGGTTGCCGTGGCGGTGATAAATCCACTGACATCGGTGTTGTCATTGATGATGTTGCCCCTGGCCAGTATCGTGGTCGCCAAGGATTACCTGCTTTCTGAAATGGCGGGGATGATGGGGGGGCAGGTCTTCAAAACAATCCTGGTGATAGATGCTGCTGCGGTCCTGGCCGGGGCTGTGCTGACTTCCTTCGTAGGGGTGACCGGCCTGGTGCAGCGGATGGTGCTGGATCAATGTTTGCCACAATTTTTGCTAAAGCAGAACCGGCGGGGAACCTGTCACCGGATTATTATTGCATTTTTTATTCTCTGTTCTTCGATCATGATCGTCACCGGGGGCAACCTTTTGGCCCTTGCCGGTGTTTACACGATTTCTTTCCTGGCGGTAATGACCCTCTTCGGGCTGGGCAACGTGTTGCTCAAGCTGAGACGCAGCGAGTTAAAGCGTACATACCGGGCCGGCTGGATTACCATCATTTTGGCCGTGGTGGCTACCAGTGCAGGCATTGTAGGAAATATTATTATTGACTACACCAACCTGTTGTATTTCATGCATTACTTCATCCCTACCGCCCTGCTGGTGGTTATAATGTACCTGCGGATTCCGATTTTGCGTACCCAGCTTCAACTGCTAAACAACCTTATTGCTAAAATTCTGATCCTGCGCACCCGGGTGGTTGACATGATAACGGCCATTACCAATCAACGGGTGGTCCTTTTTACCAGGGGAGCAGAGCTGCGCAGGCTGCACTCTGCCTTGGATTATATTCATAAAAACGAGTCCAGTCGTTCGATCGTCGTTTTTCATCTTTATCCCGATCCTGCCCAGGATCAGTCACAACAGATAAAAGAATCACTAAAAGTCCTGGAACGGATCTTTCCTGATTTTCAAATCAGTTTCCATTGCCGTCAGGGATTCTTCGGCCCGGAAATCATTCAGCAGGTTTCCAAAGAATTCGAAGTTGCCACCAACAACATCTTCATCGGTGCACCGGAACAGAAGCACGCTTTTTCCATTCAGGACCTTGGTGGAGTAAGGGTCATTTTTTAAGGCCTCTCCGTTTGTCCGGCCAACTGCCAATTAATCCTAAACTTTTTTCCTCCGACTTCCGATATATCCATAGAAGATAGTTGTACAACAGCCTGACAGAGCTGTTTGCCTGAAAGCGTCCAAGAATTCATAAGGTCTGCGGCATGCAAAGAAGCATCAAGACCAGATTTTTGAAAATAGCAGTTATCATGGTCACAGTCGGTATGACCATGTCGGCAGCGGTGGCTTATTGGATTACCAGCGAAGCTCTTTTCAAGGAAGCTGAGAATTCAATGCAGACATTATCAGCTTCCTTGACCAAGGGGATAAATGAATGGATCGATAGCCGGGAAACGGAAATTATCACCTGGGTCAGCGACAGCCTGCTGCAGATGGCCTTGACAGACAGCAATGTAGTCGACAGGGCCAGGCAAAGCCTGAATGGCCGCTTTGTAAAATTGGTGGCCAACTATCCTTGTTTTGAGAGCCTGAGCCTGGTCGATACCAACGGCAAAATCCTTGCAGCCTCGAATTATTACACCGCCAAAAAACGCAATTTTGCAGCTGAAGAGTATTTAAAACAGGCATTCGCAGGCAATATTATCTACTCGAAAGTGTTCAGCAGCCCGGAAAGCGGGAAACCGGTGTTTGTGATTGCTGTTCCGGTGATCGGGAAAGATTTTGATATTATCGGTGGACTTTTGGCAACCATAGATTTTTATGATTTCAGCCAAAATTTTCTAAAACAGGAGCTTTTTGTCGAGCAGCACCGCCTTTTGATTTACGATTCCGATGCAAGGCTGCTTGCAGCTTCGATAAATACTTCTTCTGACATGACACCCGGGGTGGAAAACTGTCGTGAGCTGGGCAAATTTAAAATGATTTCCAGGGGGATATTCCCATTGGTTTGTCACGGTAAACGCCATATCATGGCTGTCGATACCGTTGTTCAGACTGGATGGAAAGTGGCGGTTGTCGCCCCGGAGGTGGATTTGCTGGCACCTGCCCGCAAAATTGGTCTTTTCAGTGTTGGCATTATTCTTTTGGTTAATCTGTTTTCCATTTACGCTATTGCCGCCTTGTATCGCCGTTTGATCTGGAGTCCTTTCCAGAGTTTGATCAAAGGCATCCGTGAATATGGTGAAGCCGGCAGCGGGAAGATAGAATTACACACCGGGGATGAATTTGCTCTGCTGGCGGAAGAATTCAATCAAATGGCCAAACGCCTACAATCTTCCACGGTGTCCCTGGCTGAATTGGAAAAAGCCCGGCGGCGTTTTCAGGACGTGGCTTCAATTACCGGTGACTGGATCTGGGAAATTGATTCCAAGGGGATTTTTACATACGTAAGTCCTGCAGTTGAAAAGATTCTGGGTTATGAGCCTGAAAAGGTGGTCGGCACTTCTTTCCGTGATTACCTGGATGATGAGGGTATGGAAACCTGGAAGCGTCAGATTGAAGGTGCCATTGTCCAGTCAATGAATTTCAAGGAAAAGGTTATTGTCCACCGCCATGCTGATGGCCGCAAAGTTTGGGTGGAAGTCAGTGGAACACCAATTAAATGGTCTTTCGGTTTTGTTGCCGGTTACAGAGGGGCAGGACGGGATATCACCCAAAAAGTCAGGGACCACCAGGCCCTGGAGGATGCCAAACGGGCAGCCGAAAAGGCCAACCGGGCCAAAAGTGCCTTTCTGGCCAACATGAGCCACGAGATCCGGACGCCCATGAATGGTATTATTGGTATGACAAATTTCCTGCTTGAAACCGACTTGAATGCCGAACAGCGCGAATATGCCAAGCTTGTGGAACAAAGTGCCGAGAACCTTATGGTCATCATCAACGATATTCTCGATTTTTCAAAGATTGAGGCCGGCAAACTGGACCTGGAGATCATCGATTTCAATTTACGCAA
>JALVQM010000418.1:0-2777 GCA_027025615.1 Desulfobacteraceae bacterium
ACACATCCCCGTGTCCCTCCACTTCCATCTGGGATAAAATTTGGCAGAATTTGTTGGTATCAATGGTGGCCCGGATGATGTAAAATCTATTGTCAGGCAGCTTTTTTTTGACGGCGATTACCAGGTGGGGCACGTTGCGGTAACCCATGAATATGTCGCTGATATAATAGCCCTGCTCCAGCACGTGTTCGAACCATTCCTGCCCCAGGTAGTTCTTACCTTCCAGGCCGAAAGGCCCGGAATAGGTTACCTGCTTGCCGTCCATGTCGATGATACCCAGATCGGCGAATCCTCCAAAAGTGGCTTTGAGATGCCCAAGCAGACGGGAAAGCTGCCTGTGGTCCCGAAGGTCATCAAGGCTGTAATCATGGGAGATGAAGTTTAAAGCCGCTTTTCTTTCTTCCAGGAAAAAGCTTATGGTACGGCGTGTGTTGGAAACCAGGCGTCCTGTTCTGAGCATGATCTCGGATTCTGCCGCCCGCTTGGTTACGTTGTAGTCGATTGCAGCCAGAAACAACAGGGGGCAAATAGCCACGATGGAAGTGAAAAAGACCGTCGTGTACCAAAGAACTTTGAAATTCAAGGTTTCTTGCCGATTCTTGGCATTGATATCGGCATGGTCCCAGAAATTCGGTTTTATTTTTGGGAACCTTGGTTTCAACCTTTTTTTTGCTCCTGTTTATTTTTTATCTTGGCATTGGCCTGCCTAATTGTTTCACTTAGCTTATCAATATCAACCGGTTTCTGAAGATAGGCAAAGGCACCTAACCGCATGCATTCATCCCTGTCTGTTTCCGAACCATGTCCGGTAAGAATGATTACCTCGATATCCGGATTCATGCTTTTTACGCGCCGCAATACCTCTATGCCATCTATGCCTGGCATCTTGAGATCAAGGATCATCACTTCCGGTTCATGTTCAGCGATCATCTCCAAGGCTGAGGCTCCATCATAGGCTACGGCTGATCCCATGTCGCGCATTATCAGGCGTTCAGACAGGGTTTGAACAAACTCCCGCTCGTCGTCCACCAGTAAAATCCGGGAAGGCATGTGAAAGTCGTATTTACGATAAATATCGGCTTGATGGAAGCCGGCTCCTACCTCACATTTTACTGTTTCGACTCCTTCAATTTGTTTGACCAGTTCTGTCAGTTCAGCTTCCAGGCGATTCAGCATGAGAACTTGCTTGTTAATTATCAGGGTGATCTTGGCACTGTCGGCCTGCACCTCTATATTGTGTCCTTCTTTAGCAAGCAGGGCTCCCACCCTGGCTGCGAGCAGGAAATCCGCAGCCGCCTTTGAAGACTGCTCGGTTTTTTGCAACACGTCCTTGGTCAGGTTGTCAAGGATGAGGGACAATATTTGATCTACTTCAGTTTTATCCACCGGAATTAGAATGTCGTAAAGTTCAGGGGCCCATGGGTCATCTGAATTTTTGAGCAATTTTACCCAGACCGCGCATTCTTCATCATATCTGCGTATTATTTTGGCAGCCTGTTTTTCGGTTAGCTGCCTGCCTGACGCCTGTTTAAGGCGGAAAGCTGTATCGCTGATCAGGCACACGCGCAGTACATGGGCAATGCCGGGCGGAATCAACTGACTGCAGAATCCTTTAACAACAAAATTATCCTCCTGCAGCTGTTCGGCCAGGGCCAGCTTCAGGTAAGCAATGGCACGTTCCTTTTCATGGGTGAATTTGTTGAAGACCGAAGTCTTGGAGGTAAAGGCCCTCGAAAGTTTGTCAGCGGCAATTCCTGACAGTTTTGACGCTTTGATTACCAGATCTTCGTCTTCTAACAGGCTATACTTTGTTTTTTCCGTCAGGAGCTTAAGGATTGTATCTTCATTGCAAAAGTTTCCGTGGAATATTGAAATAACGGACATCTTGTCCTCCTTTTCAATTCCTTACGATGAAATACGGCAGACAGTCAACAGAGGACAGGCCTCCTCCTGGCTGTTTACGTGGGCTTGTTCGTGGGTGGCACTGATGGCGCTTTCCATGGTTGGAAAAATATTGTCTTCGCCGATTTTGGCCACCAGGTGAGTCCGTTGCAGAACCTCCATAACGGTCTCATTTACACCGCTCAGGGATACATCGATACCTGCACTGCGGATACGGTCGATCAACAATGAAAGCGCTTCTTCGCCTGAAGCATCAATATCGTTGATCCCGTTGGATACGATGATTATATGTCGCAATTGCTTTTTCTGGCGCATGATCTCCATGATTTTGTCTTCAAGGTAGCTGGCATTTGCAAAAAACAAAGGACCGTCGAAACGGACCATTGCAATATGGGCGCATTCCATGAGCCCATGGGTCTGAACGCAACGCAGGGCCGAATCCGGTGATCTGGCAAGGGTGGCGACGGTCGGCCGCATGCTTTTATATAAAAAGACAAACAATGAAAGCAGGACGCCGATCATTATCCCCCGATCCAGGTGGGGGGCAAAGCCCAAGGTGCAAATGAAAGTTATGATCGAAATTGCCCCGTCATACCATTTGGCCTGCCAGGCGTGAATGAATCCGGTTACATTGAGCAAACCGATAACCGCCATCATAATGACTGCAGCCAGAACCGCCTGGGGTAAATGATAGAGGAGGGGGGTGAAAAACATAAGCACGATCACCACCGCCAGGCTGGTAAAAACGCTTGAAAGACCGGTAACCGCGCCGGCAGCCAGGTTTACCGCGCTGCGTGAAAAAGACCCTGAAGTGGGATAACTCTTAGCCATTGAGCCAAAGATGTTTGCCAGGCCCTGCCCGATCAATTCCTGGT
>JALVQM010000418.1:2787-3417 GCA_027025615.1 Desulfobacteraceae bacterium
ATTCCTGGTTGGGGTCCAGGCGTTGTCCGGTCTTGGCGGCCATGGCCTTGGCGATTGAGATGGCTTCCATGAATCCGAGCAAAGAAATTATCGCCGCATATGGAAGAAGATGCAGGATAATTTTAAGATTTATTTTGGGCATCGATAGTGTCGGTAGACCCTTGGGAATCACACCGACAACATCACCTCCACCAACCATAGTGAGTTTAAGAGGATCAAGGGGCCTGTTTTTAATTTTTAGCCGCCAGATGCGTTCGCCGCAATTGTCCGGGGCGTTGTCGCTATCCTTGAGATAAAAGGCCTGGCCTCCTGCACCTTCAACGCGGCAAAGGAGAGTGGAGCGAATCAGCATGCGATACTCGTGGGCCAACTCTTTTTGTTCAGCGATTTGAATGGAAATGATGTTGATTTTATTTTGGATTTCAAGTCCCTGGATAACATCTTTCGCAGCGTGGGCTTTGTCCAGTTCTTTGGACAGGGCCGTACGTTGTTCTGCAAGTAAAGGTATTGTTTCAACAGCCTGATTAAACTTGGCAATAGCCTCGACCATTTCGGGAACCTTGATCTGATCAATGGTTGCCATCTGGTTATGTTCGAAGCCGATGGCCCAGGATACAATGGTTGTAAGGG
>JALVQM010000419.1 GCA_027025615.1 Desulfobacteraceae bacterium
GTCTGGGCATAGGCCTGACCATGAACGAGTGGATCCCCATCATCCGGGCCGTGATGACTGCTATTGCCATCGGTGTTATTCCCTTTCTGGTTCTCTTTTTGTTTACACCGGTTGTGGGTAAGGCTGTATCGGTGATGTTCGGCTTTTTTGTCTTCCTCACCACTTGGGGAATCACCGATGCAGTGATCCACGGAGCGGCAATGGATTACGCCACCTATGCCTTTGAGGACATGCGGCAATCCAATCTCGGTGTCTATGCCATGGCTGCATTCCCGATCATTTCCATCAAACTGCTGGCAATGTTCGGGGTGATCCGCTCAGCCGGCATCATGCTGGCAAGTTTTTTTTCCATGATGCTGATCCGCTTCGGCGGCCATGCCCTGGCCATGCTGGCCGGAAACCTGAGCCGGATTGTCCAGTCCGCAGGCGCACAGGCCGGACAACTACTCACCCCGGAAGGAACCTCCGCAGCCATGAACCAGCAGGTACGGGCAGCGGGCCTGCTTGCCGGTATGCCGGAGCATCGATTCTCCAACATGGCGGCGGCCGGGGCCTTTTCTGTGCATAAGAATGTCGGCGGCTACAAGGCTGCTATGAACGCCAAAAACTCCCTGCAGCAATCCGGGCAGATCGACCAGGGCACCTCAGACAGTGACATGGCCACCATGATGGCCTCTGCCAGAATGAGCGTGGGGACCAACTCCGGCCCGGTGGAAGTCTCAACCGCACCAGACGGGCATGGAACCAGAACAAAATCAGAAACCGTCAATGCAGACGGCTCCACCACAGTCATTGCAACCGGATCAGGCGGCACCGGTGTGGCCGTTGATACTATGGCGGAAGGTAGAGCGAGCTACTCGGTGGACGATTCCGGCAATTTTCAAACTACCCAAGCCATCGTCAATGGCCTCAATCCTGTCACAGTCGGTGCCATGGCCCAGCATCAAAAAATAGTTTCCGCATCAAACAGCTTGGGAAGCAGCAAAACATGGCAGCAGGCAATGGATACAGCAAGAAGAGGCAGCCTGACCAGCAGCGAAGCGCATGGCTTTACCAGCCGCTTGGACAATGCCATGCGTGAAAACTGGAGGCGGGCAATCAGTGATAAATCCGGTTTTACTCATTCCATGAGCGAGGATGTGAGAACTCAGTTTCAGAGTAGCATAGGGGCAGGTTTTAAAAGAGTCTTCAGTAGTAGTGGACAACTTACAGTGGTTGGAAATAATGGAGAACAGGTCAATTTCAATGTCTCGGAAGATACTGTCAGAGCTTTCGAAAATGCTGCCTCAAAAGTTCGCTCTGAGTCTCTCCAGCAGTCATTGCAGGATTCAAAGAGCCTGGATTATATGACCAAACTGGCAAAACAGATTGGGGCCACTGAAGTTTACTCCTATCTCAATGATGCCAGGGAACTGAGGAGTTCCACCGAATCATATGGAGTTGACCTGACTACGGCTTTGGTCAGGAATTATGCCACCGAGCGATATGGTAGTGAATCTCCAGAGAATATCCGACGAACGATCACCGACTTTAATCATTACCTGACCCAACAGGGGAGCCAGGGCGTTGACAATATGCATGATATCATCAAAGGGTTTGTTAGCGGTAAAGGATATGGTTGGGGAGGCACGACGAATGAAGTTCATGGTTCCATTTCTGCCACAAAGGAGCGCATCCAGGCTGCGGATTTTAAAAACAGTGTAGGTATGGCCAGCAGCGTTGCCGGTTCAAAAACTTTCAGCATTAAAGATAACAGCCTTTCTCGTCCACATTCAGACGTTCCAATGGATAATCCCAATGCAGATTCTGTTACAGACCCGGCTCATAAAATTCGAGAGAGAAATCGTGTTGAAGAATCGGGTAAGGGAGGGATTCAAACCACTGCTGGTGGGCTGGCAAAAGACATGTCAGGATTAAATAATGATGCTCCACCAAGACCAACGCATGATTATTACCGCAACCAATCCTTTTACCACGAAGGAAATCTGGTGCAGCCAGAGGCACAAAGTGAAGGAATCATATTGCCCTCCGGCATGGTTATTCGATGTGATGCAGACTATACCCCGCCAAAGAATGATGATGAGTTTTTCAAGGGAAGCGTGTTTAAAAAGAAATAGAAATTTTATTTCAGCCTGTTAATCATCATCCGAACGATGAAAAATATTGTTGGGGAGAAATGACCAAGTACGATCAAACTCCGGCTCCTCTTTAAATAAGTCTTCGTTATCAACACCATGGAATCCTTCATTCTGGCCGGAACCGTCTTTATCCTTGAAAAGGATATTAAGCAGGATCAGGAGAACGGCACCCACAATTATACTGATAGTTCCATAGGTCATGACCGCCTCCATTCCCGTTGAGAAACAAGTCGTTCCATAATTCAATGTGTCATTCTAACGCTTACCATTTTCTTCAAATATGTCAAACGGTATGGCAACACCTTTTGATGCAGCGGACGCAAACAGTTAGCTGTCCCCTCCTTGGAATCCCTGAATATTTCCCCAACATGCTGTGACTAACTGCATATTCTCAGGATGTAGGTCAACATTACTGATTTCCGATAACCTGTCATTCATTGATGAAGATGCGGTTTTAATTATTCGCCGAGCTGTCTCCCTATCACCAGTCATAGAGCCGGTTGTCGCTGGTTTTTTTAACCATTCGACAAATTCCTCCGGGTTTGTTTCGACATGGCCATCATTTTTTATCAAACAGGCAACATATTCCTGTCGTATTCTTTTTCCCTGGTCATTCTGCCAACGTAACATAGCTGTCATAACTGCGGCCGTGTCGTTTATTCCATTGATTTTTGCAACACGCCCGTCAAAGGAATAACTCCTTGATTTCTCGAGCATGTAAAGAAATAATGGAGATTCAAGATCCATCATGTGAATATCCGATCGTAGGGCGGCCAGTTCCCTATTCAGAGTTATCCGCATATATTTCCCTCGCAAAGCAAGTTCACTTGCTATCTCGTTAGGAATGCGGATTCTCATCACTTTTCCTTTATGAGTTGTTTCATCAATTTCAATTGCTAAATGCTTCATCATGCCGTCCAGAAATGAATGGACATGATCAAAAGTAATTTTGAGTTCTCCCTTTG
Source organism: Desulfobacteraceae bacterium (assembly GCA_027025615.1). Lineage (GTDB taxonomy): Bacteria > Desulfobacterota > Desulfobacteria > Desulfobacterales > Desulfosarcinaceae > JALVQM01. Next base: position 3,104 of record JALVQM010000419.1, read on the forward strand.
TTTCTTCAGGATTATAACTGGAGGCATAAGTCATAAGTTCTCGTTGCATTTCAACTGCTTCTCTTGCCCTTTTGAGTGCATCTTCAATATTTTCCTGTGTTTTGTGTATGTCGGACTGTGTTGCTTTTTGCAAAACTTTTTCTATATCAAGAGACTCCGCTATTTCACCAAGGATTTCTGCTTCTAGGCCAGGGCGAAATTCACCACCAAGCACGGACATGTCACGAACCACCTGATCGATCCGCTGGTACAAAAGAGTCAGTAATTCACCGTCTAACGATTGGGGAACACTCATATTAAAGACGATGACCTTGTGTTTCTGTCCGTACCTGTAGAGTCTCCCTACTCTTTGGACAAGTCGCATGGGATTCCACGGTAAATCAAAGTTTACCATTATGTGGCATTTTCTGTGTAAATTTATACCCTCACCACCTGCTTCTGTTGAGATAAGAAACTTTCCATTGTCTTCAAAACCAGCAATAGAGGCAGTTCTTTCTGAATGATCCATGCTTCCATGAATCAAATACACTTGATCCTCACCATATTTTTCACGAAGGGCTGCGGCTAAATATTTCTGGGATGCTTTATATTCTGAAAATATTAATATCCTCTCATTTGCGCTATTTTTTAAGATTTGCGGGATCAGCTCTTCAATAAAAACTTTAATTTTACTGTCACTATCTAATAATTTCTTAGCCTTACCTATCAGTTTAACAAGACGGACGTCTTCTCCGTCAAAAAATTGTTTTGTGGATTTATCAAACTGTTCTTCTCGCTCACCCCAAAATCGTTCATCGGCTTCCTCCATCGAGCCGATAGAAGGCAATTCTCGGAAGGTATTACTTTGCAGTCGTTGAAGTCTATTCTCTAATGCGACCTTGATTGCAGCCATACTCGATGCAGCAAGTTTTCGGTAAATACTCATTACAAACCCTATCGCTCTTCCAGCTGCACCGCCCTTACGACCACCTGCCGCATAGCCTTCCCTGATATACTCCTGGAGGCTTTTGTCAAATTTATTTTCCTCTTCAGTTAATATTACAGGAATGGTGGAAGTGATCTTTCCCTGGAATATAAAGTTACCCTTCGCATCAATAACGTCTGCTTTATGATTTCTCATAACCATTTGACGTAGAATATCAGGGTTGAGCGATAGGGACTGAATTTGCTTCTTAAATTCTGGGCGAATTAGTTCCAGCAGCGATTGGAATTTGTCCTGCTTTCCCTGGTGGGGTGTTGCCGTCAACAAAAGTAGTGAATCGGTTTTTTTACGCAGGGCTGCGGCAAGCCTGAACCTGTCGGAACTTTTGAAACGCATTCCGGCCTGGATTCTGCTTAACCTGTGAGCCTCATCAAAAATCACTACATCCCAAGGGGCAGCCTGTATGAGTTTCATTAAATGCGTATCAGATTTTAATCGATCCACAGATCCAATGACATGATCATACAGTTTCCAATGGCGGGGTTCGTTAACATGGAAGTCCTCACCGTAAACCTGAAAATTACTCATACCAAACTTGTGGTGCAGCTCTTCTTTCCACTGGTTGACCAACCCTGCCGGCGTTACCAGCAATATCCTTCTGAATGTACTACGCCTTATCAATGCGGAGAGTAACATTCCAACTTCAATTGTTTTACCAAGACCAACATCATCAGCGATAAGCCAGTTTAAGTTTCCAGACGCCAATATGTGATGAACCAGGTGAATTTGGTGGGGAAGTGGATCTATATCCAGTCTTGATAGCGACCCGGTATTTTCGTGCCACATAGTAATGGCATGGGCAAGGCACCTCAGTCTGCAGCGCTCGGCATTATCCTGATCTCCTGTTTGACCTAATTCAAATCGCTGCTGGATTCCTTTTATTTGTTTAAGATTCTGGAATGGCAGCCAATGCAGCTCTCCTGTGTCCTGAAACTCAACCAAAACCTGGTCACGGTTACCAATCATCCGAGTTTCTCTAACTATTCCTTCCCCAAGAGGTACTCTTGTTCGAGATGCCGGTACATCCTGCACTTCAATCCCAAGGGGAAAAGCATTTCTGAGTTCATCTGGGAAGAGCCATTCGATATTTTTTGACTGTAACCAGTACACAGACAGTTTTGCCGGGGTCAGGTTCCGATCTACTTTTCTTACAATCCCAGGTTGCTCGCTATCTTTCTTCCGAACCCAAGTACCAACTTGGGGTATCAGCTGTTTTGTGTGGTCCATAATTATTTTTTAAGTAATAATACGTCTAACTTTCAGCGTATCGGAGTCTTATTTTGCAGAGCTGTCTCTCTGATTTGAACTCAGTCAGGTTCGGAATGTCAAGAGTACTCGGAGGCATGAGCCAATCGTGATTAACCAAAGGGTCTGTCTCAAAAGTCCATTCCGGCATGATATCAAGTGTCCTGTCTATACAGCCGAATCGGTAATAAAGATAATAACCAAACTCTTTGAATGTACGCTGGAGCATCAAATCAGCTTCCCAGCATTCGAAGATATAAAAGAGGATGCTTTCAACCTCAACGATATCCGGATAGGAGCCGAAACTACGAATGATGGCAATGGCCGTTGGCCAGCTTAGCACGTTATACTGGTTAGAATAGCTGGAGGTGAACTCGGAGTGTTCCCGCCAAAACAACTTTACTGAGTAAGCCAACCGGAGTTCTTCAATCGTGCTATGATTTTTTAATGCTTGGATTATTGATGTTTTTGTTGCAGACCAACCGCTGTCACAAAAAAGATCAGTCAAAAAATCTATTTCATCTCTTTCAAGATCAAATTCTTCGCCGATGCCCAGGGCAATCTGAAATGCTCTATCATGCCGACTGATTTTTCCACCAGTCGTAACTTCGATATCTCTATATTGAGAGAGTTCATCTTCAAATTCATCAGTGTCAACATCCAACCAGTCAATATCTGATCGATTGGAAATGTCACCCAGGAAGGGATTCTCCGATTCAGGATGATATTCCAGTTCGGGCTCTACCTGATCTGCATAGTCATCATCAACTATTGATAAGCGAAGTAATTCGGGGTCGGTACTATCAGCGCCATTAGCAGTTAATAGCGAAATGTTTTGTTCGTCATCCTCTGATTCATCAAAATAATACTCATCAATGTTGTCGATGAGGTGATCTTCATCACCAGACAATTGTGAGTTAAGTGAATTCTCACATTCATTATTATCTGCCGCAGCAACCGCCTTGCTTTCTATCGGGGAATTATTTTTCTGGGGTGATGAATGGGAAATAATCCCCATAACCAAATCTGACAGAGAGTCATGCCCAATTGCATTTCCTCTCACCTTGGTTAACTCCTTTTCAGGAGTGCAGGCCGTCGAAGGTAATGAAGTCCGGCTTTGAGCAAGAATCAAGCTGGATAAAACGTGTTTGTTATAAATCTTTTTGCGACCGGTAGCTGCCGGTTGTAAGGCTGATTCTTTATTGTTATCAGCAAACGTTTTTTTCAGGGTTGTTGTATGTCCAGGCGAATATTCCCCAATATCCTTGTGCCAGCTATACCATTTTCTGCCGGCAATTATTGAAGACTGTGTCTCTTTGATATATGATAATTCTTCATCAGATACGTGCTCAAAGGGATCTATAGTCTCGTCACAAGGATCAATAAACGAACCATAAAGGTTGCCGTTATCTTTGTCTCCTTTTTTCATTTTGCTTATAGTGACACACATACCTTCTGCTCAAAGCAATGGGTATGCCATCTTGAGTTGGTATACTTGGCAGCTGTATTTTTCTCCTAAAAAACAAATGGATACAGGAAATAGTTTTCATTTTTCTTGTTTTGAGAATAACTTCTGACATAAACTATGGTATGCTAGCATAATATTTTTTATAGTTAGTCGATTGTTCATATAGGAATTAAAAAAATCTTCGCATAATTGCCAAAATAGCGAGCAGTAACAGGATCGAAAGGCATCCTCTGCCTCCACTTTCAGCTTCATAATTGTTCTTTCCAACAGAAACAGAAGATGACCGTTCACTTGGCACTGGGTCAGATGGCAATTCAATTCTATCCAACCTGAAAGTCCTTTCTTCATTTCTGGTATGGCAATAGGCTGTTACATAGATCGCACCGTATTGGGATTTCCGAAACAAACACACTGGGGTTATATCTCTGGAAGCCCCGGCACTGGTGCCACCAAGATATATTATTTTTACGACCTCACCATTTTCAGCAGCAGAATATAATTTTTTCCCCAGTGGGGAGAGTGTGGCAGGGTCATTTATTGTAGATTGACTCGCCTGTTTCCATTTCCCTAATCTGTCAACTTGTCTTGCCATTATTACGAGCCTGAATGTGGAGCAGGAAACCACTTGTCAAGGTCAAGCTGGCCGACATAAATATAATTTGTCTCCCATCCCTCCTGGATCGGAGTAAACATTGAGCAGAATTCATTCACATAAAACCTTCCGCCGCTGAACCCCCTTATGGCACGAATTGCACCGGCAACCGATTTGGCAGCACCCGGCCCAATTGCCTTGCTGAGCTTGACCTCTTTTTCAACATTGGGCCGTATTTGCATATGAAATTTTATATCATTGCCACCGGCAGCAAGAATATAAGGGATGCCGGGATGGGGTCCTACCCATGTATCACCTGGAGATAATGGATTTCCTTCAAGATTTACCGGCTCTCCACTTATGATTTTTCCTTCAAACTCAAATCGGAGAGGTTGTTCATATTTGCCCGCAAGCCAATAATTACTTGAACCGACTGCTGGAACAATGACCTGTTTATATTCATTTATATAAAACGAACCATTCGGAGCCTGTCCCGCATCAAGTTTCACCTGATTTACCATTTTTACAAGCTCTGGATGTTCTTCAGTTGCCATGTACCATCGTTCATCATCGGTTGTTCTAAAAGTAAGAGCTACTACTGGCCCTTTTTCTCCGCTTTTTATTCGGTACTTTGCATCTTTGGCTACATTTTTTGGGCAGTTGCCCATGAACTTGGGAAATTTAGACATTTTAACCTTCCTTGTTAAACCATGCTTTTTTATTGATCCGTCCTACAAAAATTGGTTCCCACTCTTCATTTCTGTTCCATTTTTCGTTTTTTGGTTGTTTAGTTACAACAATTCCGTAGGGGTTTACAATAAAACGCATCGCACCATATCGTCTGATAGAACGAAGCCTCTCGATGAGTTCTTCGTCCTGTTGAGGCGGTCTCTCAGCTTTCCCGCCATCTTCGGTCTGTCGATAAAAATAGATGTCACTTCTTTTGCTCAGATTATAGGGGATCCCGACATATGGCAGTGGCCATGCATCACCACAGGTAAATCCTGCATCATCAGAGAGATCCAGCACAGAATTGTCTTGAAACGGGTTGTCAAAAAGTAACTTCCCCTGGATTTCTCCTACAAGAGCACGTTTCCCGCTGCCGTCACTGGCCGGTACCAGAACCTGTCCATATTCATTGATGACAAATGCGCCACCACCACCGCCGCCAAACTTTCGTTTTCCTGCAAGTATCGCATCCGTCATTTCACGTACTGCCGGGCTCTCTACTGCGCAGCAGGTACCGATGCCATCCTCGCGATTCCACAGGATAACCGGGCAAGCCCTTCCATTCACACTCTTTACTCTTAGAGTAGAATTCCTTCCCGGAATGGTCGCATATCGTCCAGACCATATGTGAATAGCACATTTTTTAAATACAAAATCCATTTTCATCACCTTGGTAAAACGATCGCCTAGCGGGGAAACTCCAATCCTTTTTTCAGAGCTGCAATAAAAATTAGTTTACCGCCAACGCGATTCAAGACATGATTATGTTCATTAATCTCCAGTTTGGACACCCGCATGCCCGGCGTCATGAGCTCATGAATGGCGTCAATAAGATTTCTCGCGTCCTTTCCCCTCTCTGCATCTTCAGCTTTTTCACCCACTCGGGCAAATACCTCACCTCCGGGCACCCGTTTACTGAGAACTCCTCCACGCTTGCCTTTAAAGGTTATTTTATCATCCACTATAGAGATTGAAGCAAAAGGATAAGGATCACCCGGGCTGGCGGATACGAGCCAAGCCTCAATATCTGCTTTATCGAAACCTGTTTCATTCTGCTGTGGTCGTTCAAAAGAAAAGTCCTCTGTTAGCTGATCAACGAACCGTGTTATCCATTCATCTCCTTCAGGGATTCTCACCAGGACATACTTTTTTTGGGGAGTTATTCTGAAACGGCCGGCAGAGCCTTTGACGGAAATTATTGCTTCACAGAGTTTGCCGGGATTAACTACATATTCATCATGACTGTTTTGAATATTTCCCCTTGTGTCACAATGAAATTCCTCGCCGGCATACTCACCAGGATAGAGACAACCGGGCTGAAGCGAACCGGCGTTGACTTCCAACTCCGTGGGCAATGGACTGCGGGGCGGTCCTTTTTGTTCAACGGGCTGTTCACCGGGCTTCCAGAGATAATAAATATTTCGGTCTACCCCGGTGGTCCTATCCCAGTCATGCTTGCCATAAATCATGTCATCCACAGTTTCATGTCCGTATAATACATGGATGCATGACGTTTTTTCTTCACCTCCCGTCCCCCGATGTTTTCTTAAAACCCGGCCAAGACTTTGTACACGCTGGCGAACTGATGCTGATGAGGCAACAATTATTGCCATATCTACTGCCGGTACGTTAAATCCCTCAATTAATGAGCGCGCTGAAACAATAATTTTTGCTGTTCCTTTCCGAAAGAGCTGCAGCCCTGTTTCACGAATACTTGCTGGCAGTTTGCTATGTTCAGCAATGGCAGCAAACTCCTTGTCTTTCAAGACGCGAAAGAGGCTCATAACCTCTTCAATACTTTCATGAAAGAGGATAACTCTTGCCTCGGGATTATTATTAAACTCCTTGGTTAACAGCTCAATAACAGCATCAACTCGGGCATCCATCTGGTAAAGAACCTTTTTTCGGCGGGCAATATCGCTTACATATCGTAACGCCAAGCCCGAACAAGAGCTCCTGGTGCTGCTGGAAACTCTTCTGGCCCACTGAAAAAAAGATGCACCGGAGGAAGCATTGCTTGGTGCCCGATTTTTTAATTCACTCTGTGCTTCAGAAATAACCCGTGAGAGTCTGTCATATTTCGCCCTTTCCTTGCTGGAAAGAGGTAATCCATAATGATAAATGGTAAAGGGCGGAATAACGCCTAACTTTAAGGCATCTACCAGATTAAAATTATAGATAATAGGCCCGAGCTCCCGGCCAAGAAGAGATGTGGCATAACTCGCATCTGCGGCCGGATCTTCATCGTCTTCTCTTTCCGGTGTTGCAGACAAGCCAAGGTTATAGGATCTTTTCGTTTCAAATATCTGTGATGCTTCGGTTGCCCCCATGTGATGACACTCGTCCGCAACAAGCAGAAGGCTGGCACCAACATTTGCTTTTTCCACTACTTTTGGTAATTTTTTTTTGGCGGAAGCCAGAACGCCGATTAATATTCGTCGTTTTTTACTGAAATCTTCATTGTAACCACCACCCAGACGTCCTATGAAATCAGGTGGAATATTGCCCCGTTCAATAATTTCGTCATACCACTGGTGCATGAGGACAATAGTCGGAACTACAATCGCAACCCGCAGGTTTTTCTCCGTTGTATTCTGGAGCCGTTCGGCAATCGCAAGGGCCAGCAGAGTTTTACCACCCCCGGTTACCACCTTTACAGTCCCCCGGCCACCGGCATCAAACCATTTATCAATACACTGTTCCTGCCACGGGTAGAGTTGAATCCCCTTTGTAAGCTGCCATTTTTCAGGAAGGGATATAGCTTTCGTTTCAGTGTCAACTACTGCCTTCCCCTTGGCTTGTGCCTCTATATTGCTGTCAAGCCATTCCATGAGGCGTAACTGATGCAGCATGAGCTGGTCACTTTCCGTGAATATTCGTTCGTTCTTTTCTTTTTTATTATTGTTCATGCCTGTCCTTTCAACGTCTCTCTACCAAGCATCTCTGCCAGCTGTTTTGCCTGGTTTTCCGCACCCTCGACCTGTTCAAGTCTTTGGAGATATACATAAGCTTTATCATACCTGTGCTGAACCGCCCGGATATGCCCAAGATGGTAGAGCGCTGTTGGTTCAAATTCATCAAGCATCAAAGCTTCATTGAAATATCTGCAGGCCTGATCAATCATCTTCTGCTGCAGGTAACCCAGACCAATCTTTGCACAGATAAGGGCAGACGGTGTTCCTTCCCCATAGACCGTTTGCAGGACTTTGACTGATTCTTCAAATCTTCCTTCCAGGCCAAGCACAACACCATAGCGGTAGCGGTACCAGCGTTTCCCCGGGAATTCTTCAGAGAGCCAGCGAAAATTTTGAGCTGCCTTCTCATATTTTTTAAAGTGGACGTTCATCTCTGCCTCACCTTCAACCGCGTCTTTAATTTCAACGGCAGAATAATCATTGCTCTCCATCCACTTTCGAGCCCTGCGATATACCGTATAGGCGGCATCAAATTTTTTGGCTCTTCTGGCTGCCTCGGCATAAAGAAGGAGAACTTTAGGAGAGGTGGACATCATCTCCATGGCCTTTTCAAGACGATCTATCACCTCATCGATACAATCCGCTTCGAGGAGCTCCTCAGCCAGGGCGGCAATCTGGTCGGCAGGAGCAGGGAATGATGACTGAATCTCCTGTTTTGGGGCGGAAACATCTTCAGTCTTTTTTGAAGCCAGTTTGTCCTGCACTTCTTCTATGGCTACAAGCAGGCTGGCACCGGTGGGATACCTGTTTGCCGGTCTTTTTTCGAGACATTTTCCAATAACCGCATCAAGTTCAAGGGGGACAGAAGGGTTTAACTCCACAGGGCGAGGAAACGGGATAACATGCATCACTTCCGACAGGGTTCTGCGCGGAAAACGCCCGGTCAACAGGCGATAGGCAATAACACCAAAGGCAAAAATATCACTGCTGACAAATCTTTTGCCCTGGCTTTCCGTACCGGTGGCAAGAATCTCGGGTGCGAGGTACGGCCAGGCACCGGCACCAGCTGTTTCGACAAATCTATCCTCAATTGTCCGGCTTTGCCCAAAATCAACCAGCCGTGCCCTCTCCCCTTGTTCAAGAATTACGTTGTCCAGTTTCAAGTCGCTATGGACCAAGGGCGGGTCGTCGGCATGAAGATAAGCCAGGGCCTCGGCAATATCATGGAGCCATTGCAGAACCTCTTCAAGGGAAACCGGTCTTGGCTGTTCCTCATCGCCAAGGCGCTGGAGAAGGGTCTCTCCCGGGACATATTCCATCCACATGACCACAAGGCCGTCAATACGGTCAGCGCCAAACACCTGAACAAGACGGTCATGCCGGAAATTCAGGGCCTGTTTTGCCTCATCCAGCAGTTTTCGGGTTGCACGTTCCTGGTGATGATAGACCTTGAGAGCGACTTTGGGTGGTAACCGGTCATCCTTGACAACATCTGCAAGCCAGACGTCACCATAACTGCCTCTGCCAAGAATGGCATCCAGCCGGAATTTATCCCCGATAACCACACCTGCCGAAAGGTCTGCCAGTTTCATAGCTGTATCCTTTGCAGTGTATAGGCCCCCTGGTGTGAACTGAATACAGCCACAGCAACAATAAAGGAACAGTCGCTGCCGACACCGGGAATAATCTTACCACCGCTGTTTATGAAACCGTTGTGTCCAATGGCACGAATTTCATCGAGCCCACCACGGTCAACTCCTGCAAGTGCCCAGGTAAGAAGTAAGAGCACTCTTGACTGTTCGCCAAGTTCATGGTGTGCCTGCAGCAGGTTCTTTGCCTTATCGGCAAGCTTTTGTTTTCGGCTTGGTTCAAAACGTTCAAATTCACCGAGAAGAGCAATGTTTCTCTCCGGCTTCCGCCACCAGACAACATCCGGCCGGATGGATTTTGATTCATCCCGGGTGATTCGAACAGGATATTCAGACATGGACCAGAAACCGAGTTTTCTACCCAGGGCACTCAGATAATTGCAGCCCAACGAATGGATGGTGACACTAAAATCCTCAACTCCCCAGTCCGTCAACATGGGAAAAGATTCCCGTGCAAAGGTGAGGGTTTGCAATTCCTTGCGGATTTTATGTTCAGTCTGATGTCCACCACTCATCACGATATATTACCCGGCCCCCATGCCTCAAGGATTTTTGGCGATTCACCGCCGTGCTTCAATGCCTTGCTGCCGACCTTGACAAGAAGCGGTGCGGGAATGGAACGCCCGGAGATAAGCGCTTCACCTGTTGAAAGGGCAGGGAGCTCATCAACATCGGCCTTGCTTAACTGCTCGGTTGATTTGATGATAAATTTCTGGTCGTCCGGATTTTTGATACGCATGGTAACCAGGGTATTACACTGGCTGGTCACATCCGGATCAAGCTTTGAAGGGCGTTGACTGATAATTCCGAAACCGACGCCGAATTTCCGCCCCTCGGCGGCTATCTTTTTGATAATGGAACGGCTGATGGACTGGCCACTGGCAGGGGCAAAGTTATGTCCCTCTTCATAGACCAGAAAACAAGGTCTGATGGGCTCGGTTTTGTGGGCGGCAGCGGCCAGAATTTCATGGGACATAAGGGCGACAATAATCTGTCTGGCATCATCAGACAGTCCCTGCAGGTCAACGATGATCAGCCTACCCGCATCCTTACTGCTCCTGCCTATAAGCTCCGGAATATCGGTTGGCTGTTTGCAGCTGGCAGTATAAAAGGCCTTGGCCTCACGGAGAACCCCGCGAATGCGCATCCCGGCAATAGCTGCGCTTCGTGCCCCCAGGGCCTTTTGTTCTTCCGGGGTCAGGTCAAGGTCGGGATCATTGCGCACCTCATCAATGCGGCGTCCGAGCAGTTCAAGCAGAACGTCAACATCCCGGGGCTGGTTTGGTTCTTCACGCTTCCATTTCCTGAAAGCAACATCCAGCACCCGCATCTGGGGCTCTGTAATTCCGGGCAGGATCCCGCCAACCGCGTCCAGGTCGATGTTGTCAAACTGCAGGGCCAGCTGTCGGTTGGTATTGGTGTACTTCATGTCAAAATCATGATCCTGGGGCGTACAGACGATGATGCCGCCATTCATGGACTGTAATTTTTTAAAGGTCTCCACGATTTTCGGCAGCATCTTGGCGTCCCGCTCATCGTCAATGGAATCAAGCTGTGGGTTTGTGCGCAGCTGGCCGCCCTCATAGGCCCTGCCATACTCGCCGTGGGGATCAAAGACCACCACAGTGCCGTTCATCTGGCCGACCAGTCGTTCAATGATTCGTCCCACCGTGTACGACTTGCCGGAACCGGTCATGGCCAGCACAGCAAGATGCTCTGTGGCCAGGGTATTGACATCAAGATAGATGGGCACCGTGTCATGGCCGCGTTCATAGCCCACCAGATTGCCGATATGAATGGAGGTTTCCTCGCTGAATTTATAGAACTTGCGCAGAAAGTCGTAATCAACCCCATATACCTTGGCCCCGGGATCCAGGGGACGCCTCGGCATTCTGATTTCATCGGTCAACGGATCCTTGAAACCGACCAGCTCCACGGTTGCATACATGGTCTCGCCACTGATCATGGAGCCTGGGAGCACGTTAACCTCTCCGATTCCTTCACCCAAGGCCTCGGAAAAAAGGACATTGGTTCGAGAAATGGTCACGATCCGGCCCAGGCAGTCGGTCTCTTTTTCCTTTTCCCTTTCCCGGTGCGGGATGCGGACAAATTCACCTCGTCGGGCAGTGAATGAGCCGCGCAAAGCAACTTTGAGGCTGGTTGGCGAGCCGGTGTTCCCGATGAGTTTACCGAGATATTCAGTGGATGTTGTCATACGTCAGTTCTCCCTTTCAGTGTAAGGGCTGGGATTGTCTTTGAGCCATTGATCGATTTCTTTTCCTTGGGCGAGAAGTTTGTCTTCGTCTAAGGTGCCGTCGATGAGGGCTTCGATGTCGGATTTGGCTTGAATTATTAATTGTTCGGATTCATTTTTGTTTGAGATACATGTTTTTAACAATTCATCCATTTCTTTGGCTTCGTCAGAGCGCCAAGGTATAAGTAAACGGTGAAGGTCAAATTCTTGAAGTCTCCTTCTGCTTAAAGAGCTTGATCTCGTTAAAAAACTAGCCTGCACTCTTATCCATTTTGATCTTAAAATCGCTGCCAACAAATAAGGTAAATCTGGAGCATCCGTTTTCAGTCGTAAAACAGCGAACTCTGGTGATGCAACTGTTAGCACTTCGTGGGTATTAGGAATTACACAAACCCGAGGATCTTTCGGGTTAAGACAGGAAAACAAAATATCGTTGGCATACACTTCAATTCCGCTACCTTCATAACGAGTATCACTAGCATTTTTCCAGTCAATATTTCCTGAAGAATCTATGTCAAGAACACTGATATGAAATGCTCTGCGATTATTTTCATTCAACAATCTACGAGTGCGATTAGAAGAATCAATAATGAACAAATCACCAAATGTTTTTACATTGCTGATTTTTTTCAAATGATTTCTTATGGTTCTTGGTGCAGTGTGGTATGGCCACGGATCGACACGATCAGCAGGATCAAAATTATTTATCCAAGAATTATCGGGACGAGTATTATCTGGGGAGTGATCAAGATATTTATAACTGTTTGGATCTAATAATTCTTTCTTTGCAGATAAATCCAACCATATAGCAAATTTTTCCTCGCCAAAACGGATCAACTCCCTTAATCGTTCTGCCTTGCGGACTTTATTGCCGATAGCTTTTTGAATATTTTCATTCGGAATAGGAATTAGTAGGTTACTGATAGGCCCCTGATTTAATTGAAGTTGGCCAGTACTACCTGAAATACCTTGTTCAATGGCCCGTTCTCCCCACCACGTAGATAAAAAAGTCGCTACATAGGCACCATCATTGGGAGGATCAACAACAAAACGGACAAGATGTTCGTTTGTGAATATTCTTTCATTTCGCAAATAAATACCAGCTCTTCCAATGCTACCAGCACCTGAACGATTCATTAATATTGTTTCAGGAGATATTATTAATTTTTTATTATTGGATGCATACCGGAAACTTACGAAAGAGTCTGTCTCGGAATCTACTAAAACTGACTGGACATTTTGAGTTTTGAGGCACTTCATTCCATTATCTGAGTACTTTGGAGAACGCCCTTGTGAAATACCGGAAGAACATATCTCAGAAAGTTTGTTTGATTTGTCCAACCGTTTCACAGCGTGGATAGCTTCTATTATCTCTGGACGATAAGATTGGGCCGTAAGTGGGCCTACCAAATCTTCAGTTGCCACCCAGTTGATATGGTGATTATCTCGCCAAGCATCAATGGATACTATTTTCTTTGCTAATTCAGTCATATTAAAGTTGATTTCACTCCTCCTCCCAACCAGCCAGCCACGCCTGATCCACCTGCTCCTCACGCATGGAGTGGAGCGTTTCTCTCTTATAAAACTCAAGCAAGCCTTTCTTCTTGACGATCTCCACCCCATGCTGGGCATACCAGAGCGGCAGGGGCAGGGCATGACGCTGGTCAAAATAGGTCAGAGCCATGAGGTCGGCCACAAGTTCATCCACAACCCCGGCACCACCGCAATCCTGCCAGACAGAGGCCGCCCCCAGTGTCTCCACCTGCACCGGCTGCCCACGCAGGCCGGTAAGATAATGCAGTCCCATGCTGCCTTTTCTGATCAGGGCCTGGGGAAAGGCCATTTTATCAAACTCACTCAAATCAATATCAAAGGCTGCGGTCCTGTGCTCGGGCAAGAGTATACCGCGCAGGACCCGATCAATACCCACGGATAATGTTCGTACCCATTCGGTCTTGATCAGGTTTTCCACCTCACTGTCAATGGGATCCGGTGATATCTCCTGGCCTTTGGCCTTGATCAAGCGCAACAGACTGCCGAATCTTCCCCTTGCCAGGGTAACGATCTTGGGGCCGTCGGCAGCAAACGGGTAACAGCGATCTATATACCGATCCCAGAAATTTTCCAGACGATCCCGAAGGCGGTTCACCTCGGAGCGCAGTTCTTCATCGGTCTCCTGGTCATCCAGGGCCTGGGCATAGACCCTTCTGCCCATGATAAAGGGAATATCAAGGAGGATAATATCGGGCAGGGTATCTCCGGCAAAAATTTCTTCCAGCAGATCATATACCAGCTGATAGGTTTTCCATTGCAGCCGGCGATCTGCTTCAAGTAAGGTCATATCACCGACATCGATCATACTTTGCTGATCGGTATGGGTTATATCTGCCCCCTGAGTGACCAGTTCATGGGACATAGCGCCGACACAGTAGAGCAGACCGCCAAAAGCGCTGATCTTACGATGGGCCACGGAAAGTCCCACTGCCCGGCGCTGCTGATCACGATCAACCTGGATTCTGCGAACAAGCCCGCCCTCCTTGAGACGGGGAGCAATCCGGTCAATGGATCGTAACTGCCTTGCCAGGGTGCCAACGGTGCCAAAGAGTCCGAGCTGGATCTGGGCTGTTATTTCCTGAGCCAGGGGGGTGGAACTGTTCACGATGTTTCTCCACTGTTATGTCTGGTTGCTATCCTGCGCAGATACGCGCCCCATCCCTGCTGTTTGAGGATAGCTTGTACTTCATCTATTGAGGCCTCCGGCATGAGATGAAAATAGTTTTGCATCTCCTCTTTACTACACCGTATCCCCAATCTTCCGGCAGCCTTATCCATTTGCGATTCCTTTCCATGAGCGGCTACAAGTACGAGTAGAAATGAAGCGCCTTGCTCACCGGTTTTAAGCAGAAATTCAGCAAGATTTTCAGCCCAGGGCTCCTTTTTCACAACTTCTTTTTTTTCAACAACCGGGACTTGAGTCGTAATGGAGTCAAGAATCCTGGCAAACAACTCCTTTTGATCTCCAAGTTTCACCCCGGAAGGCCGTCCTGTGATTGATGCGGTGCATAATAGGATTGGACCGGCATCAATGTGGGGGTGATAACACAATACAACCGAACCAAGCCCAATACTTCCCAGACGACCTGAATGCAGGACAGTATTAAGATAGGTTACCCCGGAGACATTATGTTGGCTGCCATCCGACCATTGCAGTGTTTCAAAATCCGCACTTTCAATCCTGATCTCAGAGGGAGCCTGCAGCACAGGTCCAATATCACCTGCCGTAAATCTGGGTACTATCAGGCTCGGATACCCTTTCGTACTTCTGGCAAGAAGGACTCGGGAGGATGTATCAGGATCATCTGCCAGCCACAGTCCGCAGATAATCGCCAACTCATCGGTATTTTCAAGCTCTTCCGGTGTCAGCCAGTTGATACCACCAACAAGCTTTGGCAGCTGGATAAGATCCCGTAAGTTTTTCTGTGTCTCCAGGCCTGCGCAATGCATCACACCAGTTTTAACCTCAGCAGTTGTTTTCGCATCAGCGCCTGGACATGGTTTGTGTATTCGCTGCTACTCCAGTCGATCACCTCGTCCTCCGCTTCCATACGACAGAAATTAACAAAGATAGCAAAAGTGGTTTCGGTTTCATCAGCGAAGAAGCTTTCTCCTTCGTCCAGCATTGCCTTGATGCAACTGTCAAAGGCGGCCACAGTGGCCCCGTAGGTCTCCAAAAGTGTATTTGGGAGTACGGGGTACGGTTTATTCTGCACCGTTCTGATTTTGGTGACAGCCTGTATTTCAGCTCTATATTTTTTTGTATAAAGCTCTTCCAGGCTTGGCAGGATACTGTCATTTATATCCTGTACCTCGGAGCGCAATTGATCCGGACGACCCTCCAGCTTCTCAAGATCTTTTTGCAGACCATCCAGCAACTGGTTTATCGGCCTGCCCGAGGTTTCCCGGCCATCGGTACCTTCCCGTATGCCTCCTTCGTTAATCTGGTAATTGATGTCTTCAAAATCATCTTCAATGGCTGCGAGCTTATACGCTGCTTTAACCTGATCATCAGCATCAGTAAAAAAGGCAAGAAGAGCGTCCACCGGCCGGCGGAGATCCTCGCTTTCTTTTTTGAGCGTTTCCCACTTTAAACGGAGTTGGAAAAAGACAGAGACAAGTTTTCCCGGCTGATTCCTGTCAAGATCTGCGCTTATGACTTCGATACGTTCAAGTGCCTCCCGAAATTTACCATCAGCGAGTTTGAATCCCACGCTGTTGACCCCCATGGTGGTTCCACCGGCCATAATGGTACGGTCGGGACTGTCAGGGCTGAATGCAAGCTCCTGGCTGAACAGATTCAACTGCAGGGTTAACGGCTGGGTTGGGAAGGCCTGTTGTCCATCCGGCAGCGTGGGGACTCTTCTCGCCACTTCGTCTGAAATCTCATCAATTTGAACGAGGAGCTTTTTACGGTCTTCGTCCAGTTTTTCGAAAAATCCGGTGAGAATTTCCGTTCGTTTCCAGAGGGGATAGGCGTTAGAGGCACCTTCTCTTTCCAACTCGTGGAGGCTGTCAGGACTGTATCTGAATGAAGCCAGTCCATCAGGGGCATAAACCCTTTCTACTACACCGCGAACAAACCTGATGGAGATAAGGGCATCCCGCAACTCCTGCTCGTACAGAGGGACACCTTCTGTAGTGTCGACATTGAGCTCTTCCCAGGGTTTATTGATGAAATCGAGATTCAACTCGTCAAGTTTCTGTTCCGCTTTCTTGAGTTGATTTTTAGCCTGTTTTGCATAGCGGCCAAGCTCTTCACCGGTGTCGTGGGAGACTTTTTTTATCCGGTCGATCTTTTTTACAAAATCTCCATCGAGCCATTCTCTGGATCGTTTCAACCAGGTCGCAAGCTGGTGTTTTGAAGTACGCACCAGTTTATCGCCGTCTCTTTCCAAAAGACCAAGACATTGCATGAGGGTGCAAAAATTCCGGACAACATCTTTCCCTTTCTGCTCAGGCGGCATGTCAAAAAGGTAATAACGTTCGAGGTCTATGTCTTTTAAGGGAACCGGACCGAAATTTTTCAGGATGGAAACCAGGCCGCGGGGAACCTCGGCTTCCTTCCAGCCATCTCTGGCGACGATTAACTTTGAGCGGGGGTAGTCACGGTATTTTGCGCTCGGATCGGCCTGTTTGGCGGCAAGTTTAACAAACTGATCTCTTTCCGTGTCATTGTTAAAAGTAATACTGCCGGTCTGGACAATATCATCATAGCTCGTCCCGGACAGGAGTTCGGCGTATCCTTTAGCAAAAGCACAAAATTCGTCCTGTCTGATCCGGCCACCATAAAAAATCGGTTGCAGAAGATACCCCTGGCTCTCAATCTTTTCCAACTTCCAGATTTCAAGACGTTTTTTCAGGTGTTCTTTGGCCGCTCCTATGACGGAATGGAAATGGCTCGTTCGGAGATCATTGGCACCATATATTTTGCCCATGAGGCCAAGGCGTACAAGCTGGTCTGCCACCTGTTTTATTACATTATGAATAATGACAAACGGGTATATCTTTGGGACATTACGGGCAAGTCTTGCATTCAGATCATCTATAACCTGATCCTTCTCTTCCAGAATGAGCACTATCGGCACAGTTGCACCACTTGCCAGCTTCTGAAGATCCTGTTCAATCTCGGTAACTGACGCTGTCCCGGCAAAAAGAAATATAACTTCATTGTCCTTTCCCAGGTTAAGGGGGGACAATTTCGTCGTTCCTTTGGCAGCACACAGGCTTGTTTTAGATATCGGCAAAAGCTCTGCAGGAGCATTGTCCATATCCCAGGCATTGGCCATCCCATGAAGAAGAGCTTTTGCCCTTTCCTTTGAATTTTTTTGAATTTCCTTAAAGGCCTCCTCAAGTTTGGTATTCTGGGAGTGATCTTTTAAATAGCCAGTATCTCTTTTTCTGGATTTATTCAGCTGGTTGAACTCAAGTAAAAAGGAGAAGGCCGGCGCTATATATTGGGGCAAGCTCTTACCATTTTCATCTTTACTGTATGCAGGATCGATCAGCAGTCCGTGCAGATAAGATGCAAACTGATTGGCCTGTTCCGAGTATGGAGAAAGACCACTGACCTGCAAAATGAATTGTGATTCGTCTTCACATATCAGGTAATGGTCTCTGTACTCCTTGGGAAGGCCGATGGAGTAGGCTGCCAGGCTGTCCAGCACCGTTTGCAGCTCGAACCGAACTTCCCCGGGAAGCATAAGCTCCGTGCCGGAAGTGTTGGTAAATCCGCAACTGATTAGATGAGCTAAAATCCTATGCTTCTGGGGCGGTTTGACTTCCTGGATTCGTACAAACAAAGGTCCATGATCCCTTCCATGATCTCGCATTGCAAGAAAACGATTAGCCTTCTCGGGAGAAACACCTTTTTTTTCATCAATGACCTTGGGCAGGAGATCGTACATCGAGCGCACGATCTCGTCATAATCGTCACTTTCCTCAATTCTATAGTCGCTGATTGTATCTGTATCAAAGACAGATTTTCCATGGCCGGCAACTGATTGCTCAGCGTAATTTTTGAGTAACTCAGCAGTCGTCATCTTCCGTCCACGAAGATTTTCATGGACATGGTGCATAATGACATTGAACCAGCCAAAATTTCTGTTTGCTGCAAAAAATGCTGTTTCCTTCAGGCCGTGAGGGTATGGCTGGATGGACGCTGCAACGTCGGGTCTGTGATCTGTAAGAAACTGGAAAAATGCCTCTACGTCAGCAAAGCTATTGGTGGTGAGTTCATGCCAGCCGGTTCGGCGCTCAATGGCACGTATTTGTTTAAGCAGATCGCCGACTGCCTGCGAACAGAGCAATACAAAATTCACCTGGGGAAATTCCTGGCGTATTTCTTCCTCCTTGATTACTCGCGGAATGACGGTTAAAAGCGCCTGGTCAATTCCGACCCGCTCCTCAGATGGAAGTCCATCCTGTTCCACGTCGGTAATATCTTCAATTTCGTCGACAACTAGGAGCAGGCTTTCTATGCCCATCTTCCCTAAAACAGCTATACTGTCATGGGCAGCCTTGAAGGGATCGTTTTCCGTTAATGCCTGTTTCAGTTCCGGCAAGTGTTTATCCCAGCCTTTAGGCCGGAGCAGCTTGACGGTTTGCTGCATCAACTGATCCTGGTTCTTGGCAAGGCTCTTGACATCAGTGGCTGTTCTGATTCCTGCCAGACGGGCAAGAGCTTCAACGACAACAGAAGGAATCCAGTTGTTCGCTTCAAGCTGGTCTCCAAACTCACCTCTCGTTACCTGCACGTATCGTACAAATAAGGGCAATATTTTTTGCTGGAGGTTGGTCTCAAGAAGGCGTCGCGGTTTACCATCAACGA
Organism: Desulfobacteraceae bacterium; assembly: GCA_027025615.1. Lineage (GTDB taxonomy): Bacteria > Desulfobacterota > Desulfobacteria > Desulfobacterales > Desulfosarcinaceae > JALVQM01. The sequence goes on from JALVQM010000419.1 coordinate 22,322, forward strand.
TCCATTCAACATCCTCGCTCAATGCCTCCAGGCAAATTTCATGGCCGACCCGGCTTTTACCGACACCCCAGCCACCAAAGAGGGTAAAAAAGCCGGCAAGACCGGTACCACCCTGATTGACAATGTCTTCAATAAATTTTTCGACACGAACAAAGAGCTTTTCCTGACCGACAAGGGGCATCAGACAGGACAAATCATTGGGGATGATAGAGACACCCTGGGGTTGCCATGGATTTTTTATTGTGCAGTTCACGATTTTATTTTCCTCCGTGGATACGAATCTTTATTAATTGTTTCCGCGGGTCTGAGTACAGGCCTTCGCCGTGGCGGCCCTGGCCAAAACTTTCATCCTCAATTTCGAGATAACCGTCTTTTTCGAGTTCCGCAATTGCCTGGTCAGGATTTGCAATTCCTTCACTTGCCAGCTCCGTTCGCAACTGTGATGCCACGATAAAACCGGTATCATTTTTCAATTTTTCTATAGAGTTCTGTAAAAGGTCTTTGAATGATTTATTTTTGCCTGAGGAAGGAGCATTCCATGTGAAATCTCGGCCTAAATCCTCACCTAATTCATCTATTGCTGCTTCATGGTCAAGATAACATTCATTGTTCTCATTCTTTAACACGCCAAGGTAGTGGAAGATCTCACATGGGGCTCGCAGTGCCTGTCCGATGCGATGAAGAGAAATTTCCTCCTTTTTATAGCCGGTTATCCTGCAGTTATCATACTGTTGTAACAGAAAAGAATTTTTCCAATCTCCAAGGCACCACCATCCTTTATTTAATAAAATATCCTGGAGAGTCAGCCTTCCTTCTTTTTTGCTATCGGAAAACGGGTACACCTTTCCTGCTTGACCCATATCAATGCATGTTTTTTTCAGGCCGCCTGTAAACCAGCTGTTACCGGCAAACGACATGACCGCTCCAGGTTTTGAAAGGCAGTAGATTAAAGCTCTTGTTCTTGGTTCACGGGTCAAAACTATTCTAGCCAGAAGTCTGGCCCATTCCTTTTCTTCAGGCTGAGCCTCATATTCATCGGCAAGCTTTTTGGCGAAGGAGGAGAGTCGGTAACTTTTTTCCTCATGCTTTAACATACCTACACCGCGTAAGACCAAACGATTTGAGCGGATCTCAAGACCTGGAAAATTTCTCACGTAATCATGATCCGCCAGATGATCCTGGTCCGTCATACGCTCTGATGTTACAGCTCTGCCGAAATCCATTAAGGTCCTACATTCAATTTCGGGATCCACTTTTGCCAATAATGCTGGCCAAGTCTGTATTCGTGGGGCATCGTACCAGTAAATTAATTTTGATAGTGCTACATTAACTGTTGTTCCCACTCATATTCTCCACATCCATTTCATTTTTCATCTTTTCATTCCACATCACCATAAGAGCCTCATGTAATCTGTCACGAAAATCTCTACCTTTTCTGATTATTCCCGACATCAGGCCTCCACCATGTAATCTATCTAACACATGGGGCGAAAGTGCCCACCTGTCATGCAGGCCGGTTATGATCCCCGCGGTGCGATACAGATGTAATCCCCTGGACCAGGGTCCCCATTGCATGCAATAGGGATAGATCACCTTGTTTATATATATTGCAGAGGATAGTCTGCTCACTACCTCATCAAAAGGACCAATCGTGAATGACCAGGCATTACTATTCCCCTCAGCCTTTTGATCAGTTGCCCGGGGTTTGTAAAAAATTTGGGTTTCAGTCTCGATCTGTTCAAGCTTTCCATTTGTGGGAGGTGCGAGGATAAGGCTTTCCTCCCCAAGTTCACGGTCAAGAGATTCCAAAATAAATAACTGCAGTAAGAAACCAAAATAAAGATGATTCCCTAAATGAGCCAAAGCAGTATCAGCATCAGGGGATTTACTACGGGGTAATCCAATTTTATTTATGATTTCCTGGGAGGGCACCGGAGTGGATGGTGGTAGTTTTTTAACTATTGTTGCATGGTTTTCATCTTCAGCAGGCCAGACGGTTAGGTCGTAATCTATGCCGATAAAAGCAAAACCGTCCTTTTTGTCTGCAAAATGTGCCAGCAGATCGTTTTTTTCAGAATTTTCCGGAGTTGATATTATGAAAGAGCCTTTTTGAGCATGTAGTGGGATACCCCAGGGAAGGGGAGTGCCCGCAAAATCATTGTTGCTCACAGGGACATCAGATTTAAATATGACCGGACCAATCAGGCCTGCTCTGTTTTGGTCGGAGCCATTTGCATTACGATCTACTCTAATTGGCAGCCCAATATCCAAAAGCTCGTAAAGGCTCGATATATACTTGTCTGAAATGGTGAGACCATCTCCTTGCTTTGTTGCATGAATAAGATCGACCAGAAGGTTTGAAGATGCCGCCGTTAGGTCCATTGTGATTCGATCCAGATAAAAGGGGGTGTCACAAAGAGGAAGATAAAGCTCTTCAAGCAGAGGGAACAGTGTGCTCGGTCGACGGCCGGAAACTCCCCATAGTTCTTTATCCCAATTATAAAAAGAATCAGACTCCTCACTGCCGAGTTGTTTTTCTGCATCAATCCACTGAAATTCTTGAAGATCACGGATAGATGTACTCGTGTTTGCAGCTAACCATTCAAGTAACTGAATGAACCTCAGGGAAAATGAGCGAAATTTACCAGCGAGCAATTCCTCAAAACGTGTCCATCGTTCCGCTTTACCGATGGCATGGAGGACAGAGCAAAGAATAATATCAATATGAGCACGATATAAAGGGTCTCTGATTGCAGTATTACGTAATAGGTCATGCTCATTTTTTGCAGGCACACAGGTATCAAGCCAATTGTTGGATGCACTCATCCATTTTCCATCTTTTGCTGGAGCTGCAACACCAACAGCTTCAAACCATGGCTGTATATCGGTATCAACTTTTGCTACACCGTAAGTTGCCAGGTCTTCAAGCTGGTCAAGCAACTCTGAAATGGATAGTGGCTGAATATATTTCATATAATCTATTACGCATTTGTGTCTTCTGTTGGCCCAGCTTTGTAGGCTTCGACAATTTTAGTTAGATCATTATCATGGGTTATGATTTCTTTATTCTGTTTAACATCGAAACCGACATGATTAGCCACAGCCATAAATACCTGTGACTGTTCATCTCCAGGTCTTTTTTTCTGGAGATACAGAAAACTTGTTTTAGCACCCGCCCCGGAAAGTCTGAATGTCACGGGCGGCAGACTGACAACAGCCTTAACAATGGCTTTCCCGCCAATGAAACGACCTGTTGCCTCATCTTTTTTGCCCATTAGGTATTCTCTGACATAGCGGTCTCTAGAGTTGCAGAGGATCCCATCTGGAACAACAATTAAAAGCCTGCCGCCTGGCTTAAGTAATTGCAGGCAGCGATCTATGAACAATACGGCAGGGTCGACACTTCTCACAGGCTTCCACTGCTCCTTGCTGTTGGGCTTGGCCCCTAAAGCAAGCCCATCGCTCTTCATTTGCAGGCTGTTATCTTCTATATCACTCCTGTAAGCAGCCAGTACATCAGGTTGTTCTGTTTCCTTAATGCCACCTTTTTTAAAGGGAGGATTAGTCAAAATGAGATCAAAAGATTCTGGAGTTAACACCTCTGAAGTAAGAGAATTTTCTACTCGGAAGACCCTGGCTTTTGGATCGCCATGAAGAGCCATGTTGATTCTTCCCATCAAGACCATATTGGGAGAACTGTCTGCCCCGACAAAACCATTGGCAAAGATTTCACCCAGCAATTCACCACGTTGTTTTGCTGATAGCCCAAGAAGTTTATCGACATGTCTTCGTACTTCCCGCATGGCGGTTATCAGGAACCCGGCGGAACCGCAGGTTGGGTCACAAACCTTGAACGTTGTTATGTTTGTTTTAGGGTCACGTTTTGTAATCGCACCCCGATCTTCCAGTAAGATGTCATGAAATGCCATTTGTACCATTGCATCCCGAACCTGCTGGGGAGTAAGATATATCCCCATTCCGCCTTTACTCTCAAATTTGGCTCTGAGCATGACATCAAAAGCTCTACCAAGAATATCATCCTCTACACCTGTATCCTCAGGCGTGGTCAAACCATGTTTATTGAGAATGTCAGCGATCAGGGCGTATGTTTCCGGTCTGTTGAATTTTATATAGTCATCTGGATCAAAAATTTGGAAACTGTGTTCCTGCTCATTTTCAAGGTTATATTCCGGTTGACTTTTGGCGATGTCAAAGGCTTTCTTGATCTGTTCAACCGCCTTTTTCCCATTTTTGGTTATGTAATCACTCTGGAAAATTTCAGTGAAAAGAGGATCTCCCGGGGAAGATTGAAAGTCTGGATGACGCTCTAAGTGCATTTTGAGAAAAATGCATTTACATATCTGCGCAATCAGGTCATTGGCACCATCTACAGGTTCCCTTGAGGCGTAAATCTTTTCGTGAAGATCGTCAAACTCGTGCTGTAGCTCTTTAAAACGTATTGGATCCGCCTTTGGGCGAGCCCCCTTTTGGGGTAGCGTCCTTTCGGTAATGAATTCGGAGGCTGCGGGGATTGCACTTACCTGACATTCCTTCTCAGGAAGCCAGGAATACATGTAACCATCACCAAGTTGTCCCGTGGATGTGGCCCAAACAAAATCTGCTGGACCATCATCAACAACTGCGCCCAATTGTATCGCCATTTCTTCTTCAGCTGGTGTGATAGGGCCAAGGTTTTCCGGCACATACACAAGTACTATTGGCTGTTTATTGTGGAAAGCGATAAGGCATAATTCTCCCTCAATTATCTGCTCGCCAACGTGCTGATATTGCAGCTCTGTCTTGAGGGTTTCAGTGGCTACTGCAAAAACATCCTGTTTGGTTTGACTATTCGATTTTTTTTTCGCCATATTCAGTCGTTCCTTTTTATCATCGCATTTTTTAAAAGTTGGTAGCGGTCATTGGTGGTTGAAAGAATATGACTCAGCTCATCTTCTGTCGGGTGTTCGTGTGCTGGAATGTTTGCAAGGGCAGCCGATAATCTGAAAATTTTTTTCCCGGTTGAATCAGCATATGCTTCAATAGCCGCAAGAAGACGAGATGCTCTGCTGTGTTGCGCTGCCATTCTCCAGTTATGTCCGTCCTGGAAAACCTCTTGCGAAAAGAGTAAAAACGCTTCTATGATTCCCCGAGAATTCGGATCTTTCGGGTAGCCAACTTGTTCGGCAATTGCTTCTACAGATAACCCGCCTGATGTCGCATCAATCACTGTAATTATTTGATCCCGTAGCATCATTCTTTTCTCATTATTGTTGTAGGTCAGTTTATTTTGCAAAATACCGGCATGTTTTGGTCTGATTATCTAACCGGTGAAATTCAAGGTCCGATAAAACAATCAAACAATGAATGGTCTATTCGTTGTCCTCTTTATGCCTT
>JALVQM010000420.1 GCA_027025615.1 Desulfobacteraceae bacterium
TTTTGACCATTGAACGCAAGGGACTGTACTGCGCAGACCTGGTCCTTCCTGAACGCCATATCCAGGCCGTACGCCTGGGTGACAAGGTTCAGGTGGTAATCCCTGCCATGGATAATCTCAAGGTCACCGGAACAATCGGTCGCATTATCCCCCTGGCCGACCCGGTCAGCCGCAGTTTCCAGGTAAAGGTAGCTCTTCCCGAAGGCTTCGATTTTAAATCGGGGATGTTTGCCAGGGTCCAGATTCCGGTAGGCGGGGCCGGCAAATTGCTGATTCCAAGCACTGCCGTTGTTCATGAAGGTCAGCTTACCGGGGTTTTTATCGTTGACGAAAAAAACCGGGCCCATTTCCGCCTGATCCGCCTGGGCAAACAATACGGTAACCAGGTGGAAGTAATTTCAGGGCTCAAGCCTGGACAACGTTTCGTCAGAATGGTTCCGGAAGTTATGGAAGATGGTGATCAGGTGGAGGTAAGCGCATGAAGACGTCCATCGGTACAGCCGGAAAAATTGCCCGGGGTTTCATCGATTCCAAGCTGACACCCCTTGTGATCATCGCTTCAATTCTGCTGGGTATGGCCGCTGTCATCGCCCTGCCGAGGGAAGAAGAACCTCAGATCATTGTGCCCATGGTTGATATCTTCGTTCAAATGCCGGGAGCCAGCGCCAAGGAAGTGGAACAGCGAATAACCAACCCCATGGAAAAACTGCTGTGGGAAATCCCTGGTGTGGAGTATGTTTATACCACTTCAAGTCCCGGCATGGCCATGGCGGTGGTACGTTTCTATGTCGGTCAGGATGAAGAAGAAGCCATAGTACGCCTTCAGTCCAAGCTTATGGCCAATTATGACCGGATCCCATGGGCGGCAAGCCCTCCCCTGATCAAGCCGCGCTACATTGATGATGTGCCTATCCTGGCCCTGACCTTCTGGAGCAAAACCCATGACCACTACATGCTGCGTCGTGTGGCAGCTGAAATAGAAAACGTCATAAAGCGTGAGCCTAATGTATCCATCACTACCCTGATCGGCGGCAATCCCCGGCAGGTGCAGGTACTGCTGGACCCGGTGCGACTGGCAGCCCACGACCTTGATCCGCATCAGGTGGCCCGGATGATCCAGGCCTCCAACCAGGAATCCGACGCCGGCTCTTATCCTTCGGTGGAAGGTCAGGTCATAGTCCATGTCGGCGGCTTCCTGAAAACCATCGACGACGTACGCCGGGTTGTTGTTGGAGTCAACAAGGGCCGCCCGATCTACCTGGAAGACGTGGCCCGGATCATCGACGGTCCTGCCGAACCTGACCAGTATGTCTTTTTCGGCATTGGCCCGGCTGCGGAACACAAGAAAATAGAAGCCGGCCAGGACCGACACAAGCTTTATCCCGCCGTTACCCTGACCATTGCTAAGCGCAAGGGCACCAATGCCGTCAAGGTGGCTGAAAAAATCCTGGAAAGGGTTGAAGACGTCCGCGGCAGAATCCTGCCTGACGACATCCAAATGACCATTACGCGCCATTATGGAGATACGGCCAAGGAGAAATCGAACGAACTTCTCTTTCACATGGCCATCGCCGTGGTCTCGGTAACCATTCTGATCTGGCTCACCCTGGGTCGCCGCGAATCCGGGGTGGTAGCCTTCGCCATCCCGGTAACCCTGGCCCTGACCATGGCCATCTTTTATTTTTACGGCTATACCCTCAACCGGATTACCCTGTTCGCCCTTATCTTTTCCATCGGTATCCTGGTTGACGATGCCATCGTGGTGGTTGAAAACGTGGTCCGGCACTACAACCTGCCGGAAAACAAGGGCCGTTCCAAATTCAAGGTGGCCATCGAGGCCGTCGACGAGGTGGGCAATCCCACCATCCTGGCCACCCTGACGGTTATCGCCGCCATTTTACCCATGGCTTTCGTCGGCGGGCTTATGGGACCCTATATGCGTCCCATACCTGTAGGCGCCTCGGCTGCCATGGTCTTTTCCCTCCTGGTGGCCTTCATAGTTACCCCCTGGGCTTCGGTGCGCCTGATCAAGCAGGAAAAAACAGGCGGCAAAGATCACAACGCCGAAGACTGGAGTGTCAGGCTTTACCGCAAGGTCATGGAGCCTTTGATCAAAGTACCTTTTTGGCGCTGGGTTTTCCTGGCGGCCGTGGTTCTGATGCTGGTAGGTGCCATGGCCATGGTCGCGGTCGGCCTGGTCAAGGTGAAGATGCTGCCCTTTGACAACAAGAGCGAGTTCCAGGTCATAATAGATATGCCCGAAAGCGCCACCCTGGAGCAAACCGCCGAAGCAGCCATGCAAATGGGCGACTACCTGTCAACGGTCAACGAGGTAACCGACTACCAGCTTCACGTGGGTACGGCAGGTCCTTTTAATTTCAACGGCCTGGTAAGGCATTACTACCTGCGGCGGGGCCCGCACATGGCCGACATCCAGGTTAACCTGGTGGAAAAGGGAGCCCGCAAGCAGCAAAGCCATGCCATCGCAAAACGGGTAAGACCGGCCCTGGTGGAAATTGCGAAGCGTTACAATGCCCGCATAAAGGTAGCCGAGGTGCCACCCGGACCGCCGGTACTGTCCACGCTGGTAGCCGAAATCTATGGCCCTGACTACGAACGCCAGCGCCAACTGGCAGCCGAGATAATGAAAATCTTTGAAGACACCTCCGGGGTGGTCGACGTTGACTGGTACATGGAAGAAGACCAGCCACGTTATGACTTGGTTATTGATCGTGAAAAAGCAGCCATGAACGGCATAAGCGTAGCCCAGATTGCTTCCAGCCTGAAACTGGCGCTTTCAGGTCAACAGGTGGGCCTGCTTCATCAGGAACGGGAACGCGAAGATGTGCCGGTGGTGGTCCGCCTGCCGCTTGCCGAACGGGCTGAGATCAAGCGCCTTGAAACAATAAAGCTGCAGGCGGCAGGCGGCAAATTAGTATCACTGTCATCCCTGGCAAAAGTAGAACGTACCGTACCGGATCACAGCATTTACCATAAAAACCTGATGCCGGTAGTATATGTAATCGGTGATGTGGCCGGAGAAAAGGAAAGTCCGGTTTACGCCATCCTGGAGATGAGCAAAAAAATCAAAACCATTAAACTTCCGGAAGGATATAGTATCGCCCAGCACACGGCCAACGTACCGTCCAGTGACAGGCGCTTTTCCATGAAGTGGGACGGCGAATGGCACATAACCTACGAGGTCTTCCGTGACCTGGGGATTGCCTTCGGGGTTGTCCTGATCCTGATTTTCGTCCTGGTGGTGGGCTGGTTCCAGTCCTTTTCCACTCCCATGGTCATCATGGCGGCCATTCCCTTTTCCCTGATTGGTATCCTGCCGGCCCATTGGGCCCTGGGGGCTTTTTTCACCGCCACGTCCATGATCGGTTTCATTGCCGGGGCCGGCAT
>JALVQM010000421.1 GCA_027025615.1 Desulfobacteraceae bacterium
TAAATCTTATTTATACTTGACATGAGGTACACGGGGCTTTGGGTAATTCGGCTAAATTCTTTTCCCTATCCAGTCTATCAAGTCGGTGATAGCCACCATCCGCCGTGATTCGGTTTCTTTGAAAATTTCGTGATAGTATCCGGGATAGACAATCAAAGTCTTGTCTTTTGAAGTTATCTTTTCAAAAAATCGCTGACTGGGACAGGGATCAACGATTTTGTCGTTTCCGGCCAACTGGCAAAGCACTGGGATCTTAATTGTCGACGCCGAAGAAAAAGCACGGGTTGTGGCCTTTAGACATTGGGATAACCACCGGAAACTGATTTGATCATGCACCAAGGGATCTTTTATATAATCTTCCAAGATATTATGGTCATGGCTGAGATTCTTTGGATTGATTCGGTTGGAGATGGTGAGTGACGGGAATACTGCTGACAACAGCCCACTGGTCAGCCTTACAACAAGTGGCAGATCAGAAGCGAGGTTGAGCATAGGAGACGAAAGTACAAGAGCCTGTAATGACTGTCCGAGTTGAAGACAAAGATGGATGGCGATCAAGCCTCCCATGCTATGTCCGAAAATCAGAAATGGGGTTTGTCTTGATCTTATAAGACCGGCCGTTGCGACCAGGCTTTTCAAATCGTCAATGTATACGCTGAAGCTTTTGATATGGCCACGTTTGCCGGGACTATGGCCGTGCCCCCTGAGATCCGGGAGCCAGACTTCGATCCCTTCGTTTGCCAGGATTTCCGCTAAATCATAATGTCGAGCTGAATGTTCGCCCAAACCATGAATAATAAGCATTTGGGCTTTCGGCTTCCGGGAACGGATTTTTTTGAGGTGCATCCCTGTTTTCGTCTCACAGGTGATTAGGCCTGCAGTTTGCATAGAATTTTTTCCTGCCGGAAACGGGGTGGTGAAGGGGTTTTAAATGATAAAGTCAAGTAATCGACAAGCCAACAAGGTAGTGGCCCTCAAATCTGCCGGCCTGGTTTTGGGTGATATGCTCTATCCTGGTAGTCAATTCCTCCGAAGTCTTTTGGGGGCTGTCTGTAAAGTAGGTCATTTGCAGCTTGTCACCCACTTTGAGATGTTTAAGGATAGCAGAATCATGCTTTACAAGGATGCACATTCCTTTAGAGGAAATATTCCAAATTTTGAACATATAGAAACTGGGCAGGCCTGGTACGGTCAATTGGACACTCTGGTATTGTCCGGCGTCGTTGCGTTGTTCAGAACGACGCTCCGAAAATTTATCATTATAGTTGTTGTCTTGCATGGTATTCCTCACCGACCGTTTCTTGACCGGTCTACAACGAGGGACTAAGGCTGTGGATAGACAGCTACATATGTATCATATTATCAATCGGATATCAAACAGCGAAAATAAAAAACTTGAGTTGGAAATATTCATCGTATAAATTAAATTAATTTACTGAGTGAATTCAAGCAATGTCGCTGGATCTTTATTCTTTTTATAACCTGCTTTGCCGCCGTTTTGAAACCGTTTACTTTGGATGATTGCAACCGTATAATTGATATTCAATCTAATGCTTAATTCAGAGGTGAGAAATGGGAAATTCTGCCGGGACGTTGAAAAAAGATTGGATAGGTTATGTGCTGATGGTGTTGTTGATCGGGGTGATTGTTTTTCTGATCAACCTTAATGGTCAAATCAAAGAGATGAAACAGGTCAACCAGAAAATTCTTTCCAACCTGGATTCGGTAGAAAGCATTATTATCAGCACCGATGCCAATGTCGCCGATATTTCCAAGCAAATTGACGGAATCAAGACCAACGTTGTTTATATTGTCAGGAAGATAAAAAGACGTTGAAAGCGGCAGTCAGCTTATTAGGGTTAAATTAGAATGCTTTTGTTGAAAGGTTACCAGAAACGCCACCTGAGGGGACTTGGACACCGGTTAAAGCCCAGTATCATTATTGGTAAGCGTGGCCTGACAGAGATGGTATATCTGGCCATAGAACAAGCCTTGCTGCATAATGAGCTTGTAAAAATCAGGTTTCTTGAATTAAAGACAAAAGAAATCAAACAAGAGCTTATCTCCAGTATCAAACGCAACAATGGATGCTGCCTTGTTGGTACTGTTGGTCATACTGCTTTGTTCTATCGTCCCAATCCCCAGATTGGCAAAAAGCATATAGCTCTTCCCAGGCGGTGAGACACTATTTTTTCCTGATTAGGATAGAGCTGGATCCCCCGCCGTTGGACTTGTTATCTAGGGCGATCACATCATCGGGAAGATTAAAATATTCCGGTTCACCCGGTTTCAATGTTTTTTCCATGAACTTTGTCCAGATTGGCAAAGCTGCGCGGGAGCCGGTTTCGCCGTTGCCCAGACTGGTGTGATCATCATTGCCTACCCATACTCCGGTTGCTATGCTCGGATTGTATCCGATGAACAGGGCGTCACAGAAATCGTTTGTAGTCCCGGTTTTACCAGCCAACTGGAGGCCGAGTTTCCGGGCGGCTTTACCCGTTCCTTCACTTATGACAGCCTGAAGCATGTTGGTTATTATTGCTGCAGCAGCAGGCGACAAAGCGGGGTGTCGTTCATGTTTGTTTTTCCAAATTACACGGCCTCTGCGATCAAGGATTCTGGCTATGCCATAAGGGCGTGTATAAAGTCCGCTGTTTGCAAAAGTTGCGTATGCGGCGGTCAGGTCTATCAACTTTACTTCCGAACTACCCAGGGCCAGTGTTAAGTCTTCCCTCAGCCCCGGGCTGATACCGAGCTTATATGCAAATTGGGCAACAGCAGCCGGGCCAAGTTTTTCCATCAGGCGGACAGCAGGGATGTTTTTAGAATGGATCAGGGCGTAGCGCAATGTCATTTCGCCTTCGTAAGAGTGGGAAAAATTTTGGGGAATCCAATCCCGGGTATTCGATGAACTTTTAAAGGCTACTGGGGCATCCAATAGATGGTCTGTTTGTGAAAAACCCTGCTCGATTGCCAGGGCGTACACAATTGGCTTGAAAGCAGATCCAGGCTGGCGCTTTGCGTCGGTTGCCCGGTTGAAGGGAAATCGGACGTAATCACGGCCTCCCACCATGGCGATAATTGCACCACTGCGGATATCGATAGCCACAAGGGCTGCCTGGAGATTATCAGTTTTCATGGTCTTGCCGTGCATCCTGGTCTCAATTTCGGCTAACCCTTGGGCAACCGCCTGTTCGGCGGCTTGTTGCAGATGCATGTCCAGGGTGGTTTCAATTGTCAGCCCGGCTTTGTACAAGCGACTGTGTCCCAGAATACCTTCAAGGTTTTGTTTGACAAAATCGACAAAATAAGGGGCCCTGAGACCCTGTTCATGTTCTTTGGCAAGCCTAATGGGTTCATTTATAGCGATTGTGTACTGTTCTTGATCAATAAGCTTCAAGTCATGCATTTGTTTGAGGACGAGGTTCCGTCGTTTTACCGCCAGATCAATGTTGGTCAGGGGAGAATAGCGTGATGGCGCTTTTGGCATACCGGCAATCAGGGCACATTCGGCCAGGGTCAAATTTTGCAGCTGTTTGCCGAAAAAAATGCGTGCAGCCGACGACACACCCCAGGCACCACTTCCAAAATAGACCTGATTAAGGTAAAGGGCCAAAATTTCATCCTTGGTGTAACGTCTCTCCAGTTGCAGGGCCAGGATGGCTTCCTTTAGTTTTCGGGTCAGGGTTTTGCGCGGGGTCAAAAACAGAGTTTTGGCCAGTTGTTGGGTCAGGGTACTGGCACCTTGTGCAAAACGTCCGCTACGAATGTTGGTCAGCATGGCCCGGATAATACCCTTCAGGGCAATACCGCGATGCTGGTAAAATTTTCTGTCTTCGGTGGCCAGCAATGCTTTGACAAGCATGGGCGGAACCGAGGACAGAGGCACCGGGTTGCGCTTTTCGATATAAACTTCGGCCAGGAGCTGTTGGTCGGAAGAATAGATTTTTGTTATGGCCGAAGGTTGATACGATTCCAGGGACTTTATTTGGGGCAGATCCAGGGTCAACGCCACATAGGCTCCGCCGGTAATACCAAAGATTAATCCCAGCCCAATTGAAAGCAGTAAGAGGCGATAAGCGGTTTTTTGCCTGGGTACGTGGTTTTTCATCTTGCAAAGTTATTTGTAATTGGCTTTTATTCGATACAAAATTGTACTAAACGACAAGTCAGTTTAAACTTTCTTAACTGGCTGTTCAAGGAGATTAAAATCATGCATGACTCGGACCATTCAGACCACAATCATCACGATCATCATCACGGGCATGAACACCATCATGATCATACCTCAGGTGATATGCCTTTGGAACAAAAGGCCGTCAAGTTGCTTGAGCACTGGATCAGGCATAACGACGACCATGGTCAGAACTACCTCCAGTGGGCTGAACAGTTAAGGAAAAACGGATACCTGAAAGCAGCAGATGCGCTGGATGAGGTGCTCAAATTGACTGTTCGCATAAGTGGCCTTTTCCGCCAAGCAAAAGATGATCTTAACGTTTCCGGAAAATGAACTTGGTTGCCAGGTTTGAGGCAATGGCATGTGTTTATAAATTTACCTGCTTCCAGGAGAAAATTTGACCTCCTGCCAATAGATTGCAGTTGGCGGCCAGTTCCACTGTCCGGCGATGGTTTATGTTCATCAGGATGAACTTTATACCACAAGCGGCCAGCATGGGGAGGTAGGCGTTTTCCATGGCAATTTTTTGGCCGGCTGAACCAGCACCGGAGGTGAGATTGCTCAGCCCTATTATTGTTTGTGGTGAAAATCCCAGCAGTTCAGGCAGGTAGCGTAATACGTCCAACACCTCTATAGCCTGGTAACTTCCGTCTTCCCAGCCCAGGGGCACCAGAACCGGATCAATTATGAACTGCTCCCGGGAGATTCCTGCTGTACTTGCAATTTCCCACAAGCGGAGGGCAATTTCCAGGCGGCTCTGGCAATCACGGGGAACATGACCGTCTGGTCGAAGCAGGTAACAGATTACCGGAGCCCGGTATTCTACGGCCAGGGGCAGAATCGTTTTCAGCTTTTCTGGCTGAAGAGAAAGCCCGTTGATGATTGCTTGACCATTGGCCTGTTCCAGCCCTGCCTGAATGGCCTTGGCGTTTATCGTGTCCAGAAACAACGGTTGGTCGCAGACCTCACGGATGGCCTTGACCAGGAATCCCATAGTATTTTCAGGGCTGTAAGGCAAAGGTCCCGTGTTGATATCGATCCCCCGGGCTCCGGCCATGATCCAGCTTTCAACCATTTTCTTGATAGCTTTTGTATTTTTTGACTCCACGGCCCTTGAAATGCTGGGTTTAGTCATTTGAAAGTTGTCGGCTACAAGAATCAGAGAGTTGAAGCTCATGTTTCCTAGAATTCCTTGTTGGAGTTTTTCTTTCGAACATCGGTGCTGCAAGGTGGTATCAGCTTCTTAAAAGTTGCCAGGCAAGCCTGAAGGTCATCCAGGTTGAAAACTTCGAGCATCAGGGAGCCGTCGTAGGAAGCCAGAAAATCAGCTACCTGATTCAGCACCGGTCGGGGCAACAGAAAAAGAGGACCGTGGTCCTTGTCGGTATTGGTGCCATAAAAATGAACTACAGTAGTCCGTGGTCCGAAATTGGTCAAGGCTGACTTGAGATTGTATGAATGTCTTACCAAGTGGCCGATATCCAGACAGATTGAAAGATCTAATTCTTCAATCACGGGTATGGCCCACTCAAAAGGGTAAGCCAGGTTTTCGATGGAAATCCGACGGGGATCCAGCATGGTTTCGGCCAGGATCATCTCAAGGCTTTCTACCGCCCACTTATGCCATTTCCCAAGGATCTGAGTGCCTGAATTTCCAGGATTCCAATTGAGATGGACAGTAAAGCTTGTTACCGGCAGATCCAAAAAGCTTTTTATCAGACTGGTTGCCAGCCTTGTGTCAGTGCGGCGCCGGTCCTGATCCTCATCAGCCAGAGCAAGATCAAGAGGCAGATGCAGATTGTAGCCGATTTCAAGTATTTGTGCAGTATCTCTAAGATCGTTTACCAGGTCTGCTTTTGGACGACCGTCGGGAGGCATCTCAAAAAAAAGAAGTTCTATTTCATCGAAATATTTTCCAAGCCGGGCGACGTTCTCCCTGTACCCAGAAGGGTATATGAAAGAAGTCGTTCCCATCATAAAGCCGTAACGCCCCTTTAAATCAGGCAGATCTTCTTTTGTTCGATGTTTATTCATCACTTACATCCACTGGGCCAGGCTTGCAGCCAGAGCCATGCAAACCAGCAACCAGCAGATGGCACTGAGGAACATCAGGTCGCAGGCCCTGGTAATATCACCTGTTTCGGCAACACCGAAGCAGGTTCCGATGTAAGGTTTTTCTACTTTCTCACCGTGGTAGTAGTTTGGTCCACCAAGCTTGACACCCAACACGGCCGCGAAAGCCGCTTCGGGTATACCGGCGTTAGGGCTGCTGTGGTGCCCTGATTCACGGAAGACAGTAACCATGGCCGGCCAGCCCCGCCGGTAAAGAAGGTGACCTGCAAAGGCTATTACCGGCGCGCTAAGCCTGGCCGGGAGCCAGTTGGCCAGATCGTCAAGCCGGGCCGCTGCCCAACCAAAACGGGCGTAAGCCGCTGTCTTGTATCCAACCATGGAATCCATGGTATTTATCATTTTGTAGGTTAAAGCCAGGGGGGCTCCACCTACAGCGGCATAAAGCAAAGGAGCGACGAAACCATCCACGAGATTTTCAGCGACCGTTTCGATGGTCGCCCTCAAGATACCCTGAACTGAAAGGTTGTCCACTTGACGGCCGACAATCCAGCGCAGATTTTGCTTGGCTGCTTGGCTTCCTCCGGAAACAAGTGCCCGCAGGACCTTTCGACCGGCTGTATCCAGATCACGTGCGGCAAGGCAATAATAGATAAGGATGGTTTCAACTACAAATTGAAAACCGCTGCCGATCCAGGAGGCTGAGGCCATGATGATCCGGCCAATGAGCAGGGTCGCTAAAACCATTGTGCCAGCCAGAACTGTGCCGGAGACCCTTTCTGTCAGTCGGCCCCGGCGCAGCTTTTTTTCGGTCGCAGAAACCGCTTTGCCCATAAGACGTACCGGATGGGGCAGATTCCGGGGATCGCCAAGAAGCAAGTCAAGCACAACGGCTGCCGGTAACACCCATACAGAAACCGGTCCAGCCATTTTATACTCCGTTCCCCGGTTTGTTTTGCAGCAGTGAGACAATCAAGCGGGAAACGATTTTGTTGATTCCTGCCGTTTTCAGAGAGAGCCTGAAATAACTGTTGTCAAGCCCATTGAAATTGCTGCAGTTGCGGATCAGGATCCGTTTTTCAGCAAGTTGGCGGCACAGCCAGTCTGAAGTAAAACCGGATGGCAAACGAGCCAGCAAAAAGCTGGTCCGGCTTTGCCATACTTGAAGTTTCTCAACAGTCGCCAGTTGGCGGATCATTTCCTTGCGTTGCCGACTGCAGTAATCCTGAGACCTGCTGATAAAATCATTCACTGTCTCCGGGTTGTCCGCCAACCATTGAATAGCCTTTTGGGCCAGGCTGTTTACGCTCCACGGTTGGATGAAAGCAGATATTTTTTCAATTATGGCCGGTTGGGCTTCCAGAAAGCCGATCCTTAATCCCGGTATACGAAAGATCTTCGACAGGGAATGTAGAATAATGATATTGGGCAGGCCGCATTTGCTCAGGCTTTCAGCCTTGCCACCGCTGACAAAAGGCAGGTAGGATTGGTCAATGATGAACAGGGTCCGATTATGATTGCCGGCCAGGTCCCTTAATAGTCTGCCGCTTGTCATGTTTCCGGTTGGGTTGTTGGGATTGCAAAGGTAGACGGCATCGGCATCTGATGCTGCCTTGTCGAGTTTGTCCATGGCTAACCGGAAGTCGTTTTCAGGACTTGCCGTCAGCTGTATGGGCTTTAAACCCCATTGGCGGCATCCATCGGCGTAATCGGCATATGTGGGACCACAGATCAATACCTTTTTAAGGCCAAGGGCAGGTGGCAGGCAGTAGATGAACTGGGTGGTACCGTTTGCTGCAATCATCCAGGCAGGATCAACATTCCAACTCTTGGCCAGGGCTGTGCAGGCATTTTCCGCATCAACTTGGGGCAGGGCGGTTATTACTTCAAGGTGCTTACGCAGGTGGTCCATCAATTGCGGAATGGGGCCAATGGGGTTGACGTTGCTGCTCAGGTCGATGATCCGGTCAGGATGACAACCCAGGTGGTGTGCCAGTTGGTAGATGTTTCCTCCATGGCCATGAATCATGTCCAGGTCCTTATGCAGGCTGCAACCAGCAGGCCGGTCTCCATAAATTCAATCATTGCCCCCAGCATATCGCCGGTAATACACCCCATTTTACGGCGGTAGTAAAGTAAAATACCGACTGCCAGGGCTGCGTAACCGAGATTGACTACCAAAGCCTGAAATCCGCCCAGGGTAGACAGGGCAACAACGGCTACAAGGGAAAGGTGGTGAACCATGGCCGGTGGCTGTTTGCAGAAGTCCTCGCCGGTTCCGCCTTCCGGCCTACAATAAGGCAGCATGGCTACGGCAAAGAGTACCGATCCGCGGGCATAAGCAGGGGCAAGCAAAAGCCAAAGCCAGCGGTTGGCTGTAATATTGGCGATGGCCGACGTCTTGATGATCAAGCCTGTCACCAGGGCTATTGCACCCATGGCGCCTACCCGGCTGTCTTTCATGATTTCCAGGGCCCGCTGACGTCCGTGTTGTCCATATAGGCCGTCGGCTGTATCTGCCAGACCATCCAGGTGCAAGCCTCCTGTAATTGCTGCCAGCAGGATGACATCCATGCCGGATACCACACTGCCGGGCAGGATACGCAGAGCAAGATTGTCAAAAAGGCTTAAAATGACGCCTATGGCCAGGCCGGCAGGAGCAAACCATGCAAGCATGATCCGGGGTTGAAAAACCTGGCTGGCACCCAATGGCAGGGTAGTAAGGAATTTCAGGGCTGCAAAAAAGTGCCGGTACCATTTTGGCGACTTGGAAAGTTTGTCCATCAACCTTACTTTATATCCTTTATGGTAACCGGGATACCGGCCACCATCCAGATAACTTTCTGGCAGGCGCCTGCTATCCTGCGGTTAACCGCGCCGGACAGGTCACGGAAGCGTCTGGCCAGGGAGTTTTCAGGTACAATCCCGCCGCCGACCTCGTTGGTGACTAACAGTACCGGGCATCCTGGTTCTGTCAGAAAGTTGCCGAGTTCTTCGGCCTTGGCCAGCACCTGTTGGTCATCTAAACCGGCTTCCAGCAGATTGCTTACCCAGAGGGTCAGGCAGTCGATGATAATCACGTTTGCCTGTCTATGCTTTTTCAGGCTTCCCGGCAGATCGGTGGCGGTCTCGACTGTCAGCCAATCGGACCCGCGTTGCAACTGGTGTTTTTCGACCCGGAGTTTCATTTCCGGGTCCCTGGCCACGCAAGTGGCAATGAAAATTTTCCTGTTGCCGGTTGTTCTTTCCGCCAATGCAAGTGCCTGGTCACTTTTACCACTGCGGCAGCCACCTATGATCAAGGTTGCGCTCATGTTGAAAAGATCCCTGCAATTGAGGCCAGCCTTTTGATATCCAGGTTTCTATCCAGATGGCTGGCCAACAGTTCGTATTGAACATCGCGGCCTGCCAGGCCGTTGTTTTCAGTAACGGCCAATCCTTCCAACCCAATCCAGGCCAACCAGCGTGAAAGGATGGCCGGTGTGTCGAATAAACCGTGGAGATAGGTGCCCATAACGCGTCCGTCCTCTGAAAGGCAACCGTCTGTGTCGTTTACAGGCTGACCGTTGCGGGTTACAACTTCCAGCCAGGCACGATTGTTGCCCCGGCATGTCCGGCCCATGTGAATCTCGTATCCCAGACCACTGTCTGTCTGCCAGCGAAAAGTTGTTAAAGTTGTAGTTTTCGGTGCGGTCAGGGTCGTTTCTGCCGCCAGCATGCCAAGTCCGGATGATGTCCCGGGTCGTCCTTCAATACCTTCCGGGTCGCTTATGGATTTGCCCAGCATTTGAAAGCCGCCGCAGATACCCAGGATTCTGCCTCCTTTTTCACGATACTCCAGCAGGGAAGATAACCAACCGGTTTGTCGAAGCCATTGCAGATCGGAGCGGGTGTTCTT